>DATCXE010000173.1:0-7544 GCA_036565985.1 Bradyrhizobium sp. | reverse complement strand
GAGAAAGGATCGGTCGAACTGGTCACGGCATGCATCCTTCAAAATGGGGTTAATTGCTCCCCTCGCGGACGCCGGCAGGCCGAAACGTCGAGGAGATCACGTACACTCGCACTCACGGAAGCGCCCGTCCTTGGGCCTGCCCAATAAGCACCCATATCATGTCAAATTTGTGCAGCGCACTGCAATTTGCGGTGCATCGCCGCATATTTTTCCCGGCCCGGATGCTCTCGCGGTCCACCGGTGCGCAAGGGCTGTCTCCTGGCCTGCCGGAGGTCAGACTTTCGGCTTGGCCGCGTCCATGGCGGCCCTGGTGACGGCCTGACCCATCTCGCTGGCCTGTTCCGCCAGCGCGCGCATCTGGCCCTGCACATACTCGCTGTGCAGCCGCATCACCTCGGTCAGATCCTTCGCCTTCAGCAGCGACTGCGCGAAGTCGAGCGAGGCCTGCACGTTCTTTTCGGCATAGGCGATCGCCTTGCTGCCGATATCCTTGGCGCCCGCGGCCGCCGCTGCGTTGCGCTCCTCCATGGTACCGGTAGCGGCCTGTGCAGAGGCAACGAATTTCTCGAAGGTCTTGCGGGCCTGCTCGAAGCTTGCTTCCGCCATCGCCCGCATGTCCTTTGGAATCTCGAAACGGTCTCGCCCTTCGTCGCTCATGGTGCGCTCCTGTTGGGTTGGCAGGGTCCAGATACCTCAACCGGCATGACACGGTCTCGCAGGCCCCATGATGGACCTCTGACGGACGCTTGCAAGCGACCAACGCGGCTGGTGGCCCAAGGGTTCTGCCGGGTTGAGAAAAATGCTGCCGGCCGGGGTTATCCGCCGCTTTGAGCGATACGGGCCGGCCGGCCCGTGGACCTGCCGCTTCGCGCTTGCAATACTGCGATTCCCTGGGGCTGTCCGATTTTGGCGGCCGAATTTTGACGCCGGACGGTCACGCAGTCGCGATGAATGATGCGGAATTTCAGGTGTGCGAGGCCGGCCATTCGCGACTGGCGGCCTACGTGACAAGCCCCCTGCCCGCATGGCTGTGGACGGCCGACGGCAAGCGAATCCTGTGGGCCAATCCCGCAGGCATCCGGCTGTTCGGCGCGGCGGATGCCGCGGCGCTTGCCGAAAAAACCTTCGGGCCGGCCGATCGGCACCGCCGGCAGATCGCGCGGCTCGCAAGCCGCTTGCCGGCAAACGGCGTCATCCGGCTGGAGCGGTTGCAGGGCTTTGGCGCGGCGCCCGGCGGGCTTGCGACCTGCGGCTGCCTGCGCTTCGATTTTCCCGATGGCAGTCACGGCGTCCTGATCGCGACAGGCAATATCGCGCTGATCGCGCCGCTCCCGACGCGGGCTCTGCCCGCGCCAAGCGCACACTCCGTGGCGCAGGCCATCGCCACACCATCGGCAGCCGAGCACGAAGCGCCGGCGCCATCGGGCGAAGCGCCCACAGGGTTTGCGTTGTTCGACGCCTTCGACGAACCGCCTGCTGACGAGCGCCCTGCTGACGAACCTCCTGCGGCGGAGACGCCGCTCGAACTCGATCTGGGAAGCGTGCTGGAGACAAATCTTCCGCACGTCGAAGCCACGCCGCGTCAAGACCCCCTTCAAGTGCCCCTTGCCGAAGAGACACCTCCGATGGAAATGCACCCGCACGATTCATCGCCGTTGCCCGAAGCGCCCCGTGTGCCGCTGCGCTTCACCTGGCGAATGGATCGCGACGGCCGCTTCACGCCGCAGGCTGGAGACTTCCCCCGCCTGGTCGGCCCGCGCCTGTCGGCCTTCGGCCGGCCATGGAGCGAGATCGCCGCGACCCTGGGGCTCGATCCCGAGGGCCGCGTGATGCAGGCGGTTGCCACGCGGGCGACCTGGAGCGACATCGCACTGAGCTGGCCAGCCTTCGGCGGCGACCGGCTGCCGGTGGAATTATCAGGCGTGGCGTTCTTCGATGCCGCGCGGAATTTTGCCGGCTATCGCGGCTTTGGCATCTGCCGCGATCTCGACGGCCTGGCGCGTCTCGTCGGCCGCCGCCGCGCCGAACCGTTCGGCGAAACGCCCGCGCCGCAGGAAACGCCGGCGACGGAGTCACCCGAACCGATCAGCGCGACGTCGCCATCGCTTGCGGAAGCGCCTGCCCCGACCGTTGCCGAAGACGATGCGATGAAGAACGTCGTGCCGTTCCGCGCGCCCGGCGAAACGAAGTCGCTATCGCTGTCGCCGGTCGAGAACACCGCCTTCAACGAACTCGCACGGCAATTGTCGGCGCGGCTCGAAACCGAGAACGGCAATGACGCGCCTCAGGCTGCGCCCATCGAGGCCGTCTTCGAAGCAACCGCCATAGCAGAGCCGCGCGACCCGGCCGCCGAGCCACCCGAGTGGCTGGCGCCGCTGGAGCCGCCCGCGCGCGGCGAAGCGAGGCGCGACAAGGCGCTGTTCGATCTGCTTCCCGTCGGCATCCTGATCTACCGGCTCGATCGCCTATTGTATGCCAACGCGGCGTTCCTGGCGCAGATGGGCTATCCGAGCCTGCATGCGCTGGAAGATGTGGGCGGCCTTGACGCGCTCTATGTCGAACCGGGCGTATCGAGCGCATCCTCGACCTCGGACACCGGCACGCCGGTGAGGATTTCCGCGAGCCGGCCCGCTGGTACCAATGCGGCGCCGGCGGCAGCCGACGCCCGCCTCTACACCATTTCATGGGACGGCGATTCCGCCCTCGCCCTGATCTTTTCCAACACGCACCATGAAGGCGAAGCGATCGCGGCTGCGATCTCCCAGGCAACACCGGCATCGCAAGCCGGCGTCGCAGAACCCGCCGTCGGCAAGGCCTCCCTCTCCGAACCGTCTGATGTCGGCCATGCCAACGCCGAAGAACTCGCGGCCATCCTCGACACCACGGCCGACGGCATCGTGATGTTCGACGCCGAGGGCAACATCAATTCCGCCAATCGCAGCGCCGAAGCGCTGTTCGGCTATGACGGAGCGGAGCTTGCGCGCCGCAATCTGTCGGATCTGTTCGCGCCGGAAAGCCGGCACGGCGTGTTCGAATATCTCGCCAGCCTCAAGGCTTCCGACGCGGCCAGCCTGCTCGACCACGGCCGCGAGATGCTCGGCCGTGAAAGCAAAGGCGGCATGATCCCGCTGTCGATGACCATGGGCCGCACCCGCGCCGACGGCCCGAATTTCTTCGCTGTGTTCCGCGACCTGTCGCAGGCGGCGCATACCGAGAGCGAACTGCGCGAGGCGCGGCGGCTGGCCGAACGCGCCGCCGGCGCCAAGGCCGACGTGCTGGCGCGGATCAGCCACGAGGTGCGCACGCCGCTCAACGCCATCATCGGCTTTGCCGACGTGATGACCGGCGAACGTTTCGGCGCCCTCGGCAACGAGCGTTACCGCGAATACATGAAGGACATCCGCGCTTCCGGCGAACGCGTGATCGCCATCATCAACGACCTGCTCGATCTCTCCAGGATCGAAACCGGCAATCTCGATCTCGCCTTCACCAACCAGAACCTCAACGAGATCGTCGAGAGCTGCGTCGCCGTGATGCAGCCGCAGGCCAACCGCGAGCGCATCATCATCCGCACCTCGCTGGCGCATACGCTGCCGCAGGTCGTCGCGGATACGCAGGCGTTGCGCCAGATCACGCTGAACCTGATCGGCAATTCGATCCATCTCGCCAATGCCGGCGGGCAGGTCATCGTGTCGACCGCCCTGTCCGACTTCGGCGAGGTCATGCTGCGGGTGCGCGACACCGGCGCCAGCCTCAACGACAATGAAGTCAAAGCCGCGCTCGAGCCGTTCCGGACGCAGGCGCCCTCGGATCAATCGGAAAACTCGCGCGTCAGCCTGTCGCTGACCAAGGCCCTGGTCGAAGCCAACCGCGCCAGGTTCAAGATCAAGACCGGCGGCCATTCCGGCACGCTGATCGAGGTTGTGTTTCCGCACGCGGTGGCGCGGGTCTGATCCAGGCCCGCCCGGGCGTAGTGCGGAAACGTGTCGCGCCCGAACTGCATCGCGCGGCACAGATTTTGCTCGAATCCAGCCTGAGTGAATGCATTCGCTGCCAAATCGCCTGTTCCTGAGGCAATTTTGGATTTGATCATTATGCGCTGCCTCGTCGTCGCAGACCTGCACTATTCGTTGCCGCAGTTCGACTGGCTGCTGGCGGCCGCGCCGGAGTTCGACCTCGTCATTTTCGCGGGCGACGCGCTCGACATCGGATCGGCGGTCGACTTCCGTGCCCAGATCGTGGTGGTGAAAAAATACCTGTCGCTGTTGTCCGGTCTCACGCGCGTCATCCTCTGTTCGGGCAATCACGATCTCGACGAACGCAGCGCGGAGGGCGAGAAGATCGCCCGCTGGATCGGCGAAGTGCGCGAACTCGGCATCGCCTGCGACGGCGACAGCCTCGTGATATCGGACACGCTCTTCACGGTGTGTCCGTGGTGGGACGGACCGCTGGTCAAGCGCCGTCTCGAAAGCCAGCTCGGCGAGGCAGCGGCACAACGGCTGCGGCAATGGATCTGGGTGCATCACGCGCCGCCGGCGAATTCACCGACGAGCTGGGGCGGCAAGCGGTTCTTCGGCGATGTCGAACTGGTGCAGTGGATCAAGAACTACCAGCCGTCGATGGTGATCTCGGGCCACGTGCATCAGTCGCCCTTCATCCCTGATGGTTCGTGGTTCGACCGGCTCGGCACCACCTGGGTGTTCAACACCGGCCTGCAGCACGGCCGTCCCCCGGTCTGCATCGTGCTCGACCTCGCTGAGAGCGCGGCCTACTGGCTTGCGGCCGGCGAAGCGCAATGCATCGATCTGCGCGCGCCATTGCTCCGGCCCGCGGCGCCAGTTCAGAATCCGCCGCCCTGGCTCATATCCTTGGATCGGATTGCCGATCCGAGCCTGGCACGACCTGCATCGGCGGCAGGTTGATCATGCTTTGCAGCAGCTCGCCGACCATCGACAGATGATTGCCGTGACCGGCATATTGATGCATCAGGTCGGCAAGATAGGTCGTCGCAACATTCAGGCGCTGCGCCAGCAGCCGTGCGATCAAGAGCGCCACCGCCGGCTGGTCGCGCAGGAACGCGGCGGCATCGTCGAACTCGTAGATCACCGAATCGGAGGCGGCGCGCACGGTGGCCGTGTGTGGCTGATCGAGCAGCACAGACATTTCGCCTAGCATCGCGCCGGGTTCGGTGAGGACGGCGACGACGGTATCGCCCTTGATCACCTCCAGCCGCCCTTCGAGCAGGACGAACAGGTGCCCGGTCTTGCTGCCCTCGTGCAGCACGAGCGTGCCCGCGGGCGCCTCCCGCCTCGTTCCTCCGGTGCAATGGTCCAGGATCGCGCGCATCGGCATCATCTCCGTTTCGGCCCAGGCTAGGCACGAAGGATGCCAAGGTCGAACAGATAACGCGCGGCGTGCCGCTTAAAATGTCGGCATCGAAATCCGGTGCAGCAAAACTCTCCGATCGCGCCTTGCCGCAAAACAGGGCAACGGGCGAAGGTCCTTCTGGACACCGGCAGGTTTTCCGGCTGATATGCGACCAAATGACACGGGCCGGCGAATAATCAACCACCGCCGCCCTGCATGAGCCTGGAGGACCCCCAAATGACCCCGTTTTACACGCGCCTGCTCGGCGCGGTCGTCGCGCTGACCCTTGCGGCTGGCGGCCCGGCACTGTCGCAGCAACTCGAACTCAAGCTGATGGCGCCCGCCGCGCCCGGCGGCGGATGGGACCAGACCGCTCGCGCGATGCAGCAGGCTTTGGTTGCCGCCAGGATCGCCCGTGGCGTCCAGGTCACGAACGTTGCAGGCGCCGGCGGCAGCGTCGGCATCGCGCAGTTCGTCAACGGCGCCAAGGGCGACGGCAACCAGTTGATGGTGAACGGCTTCGTCATGGTCGGCGCGCTGGCGATGAACAAGTCGCCGGTGACGCTCGACCAGGTGACGCCGATTGCGCGCCTCACCGAGGAAATCCAGGTCATCGTCGTGCCGGCGAACTCGCCGATCAAGACGGCGCAGGATCTGGCCGCTGCCGTGAAGGCCGACATCGCCAAGGTCACTTTCGCCGGCGGTTCGGCCGGCGGAGTCGACCACGTGATGGCGGCGCTGTTCGCGGGTGCGATCGGCGCCGACGCCAAGAAGGTCAATTACATTCCATTTTCCGGAGGCGGCGAGTCGCTGGCCGCGATCCTGGGCGGCAAGGTCACCGCAGGCATTTCGGGACTGAGCGAGTACGAAGGCCAGATCAAATCCGGCAAGCTGCGCGCGCTCGGCGTGACCTCGGAGAAGCGCCTCGCGGGAAGCGATATCCCGACCTTCAAGGAGCAAGGCATCGACCTCGTGCTGGCCAACTGGCGCTCGGTGGTCGCGCCTCCCGGCATCACCGCCGAACAGCGCAAGACCCTGAGCGATGCGGTGGAGAAGATGGTCAAGTCCGACGCCTGGAAGGAGATCCTCAAGCAGAAGGGCTGGGATGACGCCTATCTTTCCGGCGACGCGTTCGCCGATTTCCTGAAGAAGGAAAATGCGCGCGTCACCGACGTGCTGAAGTCGGTCGGCCTCGTCAAATCATGACGGACCTGCCGCAGGGGCCGAGGTCGCGGCACGTCGATCGTGCCGGCGTCGTGATTGCACTCGCGCTCGCCGCACTTGCCGCGGTGCTGGTGTGGGACTCGCGCCAACTGCAAACCACCACGATGTACGGCATGGGGCCCGAGGTGATGCCGGTCGTCATCGCCATCGGGCTCGGCCTTCTCGCGATCGGCAACCTGATCGACGCGCTGCGCGGCAGACTGCCGGCGCGCGAGAGCGCCGATCCCAAGGCCGTATGGCTTATTCTCGCCGGGCTTGCGCTTCTGATCGCCATCATCGGCTTTGGCGGCGGCTTTATCCTTGCGACGTCAGCGCTGTTCGTCACCACGTCGGCAGCCTTTGGACGGCGCGCGCTTCTGGTTGATTCCGCCATCGCGCTGGTGATGACCACCCTGATCTATCTCGCGTTCGATCGTCTCCTGACGTTGAGCCTTCCCGCCGGCCCCCTGGAAAGGCTGCTGTAAATGGAAACCTTCGCCGCGCTCGCGCATGGCATGGCCGTCGCCGTGCAGCCGATGAACCTGCTCTACGCGCTGATCGGCGTGTTCCTCGGCACCGCCGTGGGCGTGCTGCCCGGCATCGGTCCCGCGCTCACGGTCGCGTTGCTGCTGCCGGTGACCTACAAGCTCGATCCCGGCGGCTCGCTGATCATGTTCGCCGGAATCTATTACGGCGGCATGTATGGCGGATCGACCACGGCGATCCTCATCAACACGCCCGGCGAAAGCGCGTCGATGGCGACCGCGCTCGAGGGCAACAAGATGGCCAAGGCCGGCCGCGGCGGGCCGGCGCTGGCGACGTCTGCAATCGGCTCGTTCGTCGCGGGCACCATCGCCACCATCGGGCTGGCCTTCCTGGCGCCGTGGCTGGTGGATTTCGCGGTGCGCTTTGGCCCTGAGGATTATTTCGCGCTGATGTGCGTCGCCTTCGTCACGGTGTCGGCGACCTTCGGG
>DATCXE010000104.1:0-2567 GCA_036565985.1 Bradyrhizobium sp. | reverse complement strand
CGATCCCGATATTGGTCAGATACTCGGCGATGAAGCCGATGTTCTTGTCCTTGGTCCGGCCGGACAGGATCTCGTCACCGATGACCAGAATCCCTGCCGTGACGATCTCGCTCATGACTTCTCCTCACCCCTGTCCCCGCTGACAGTTTGCGTACGCAACGCATTGAAGTCACGGGGGTTTGCTACCGAAATAAGCACCCGGCAGCCTTATTTTAGGGCAGCGCGGCCGACTACCCATACCAAATGCCGCAAGCCAATGCATATCGCGCTGGCCCGGCCCTTGCTACCATCCCTTCAGGTCATGCACTGTGTGACTTTGGAGATAGTCAGATTTTATGGCAGTTGCGTTCGATGAAATGAACGGCCCCGGCGGGGATCTCCGCCCGGCCTATCAGGAGCTCTCCCGCTGGCTCAAGGAGACGCCGCCGGACGCCCTCGAATATCGCCGCCAGGAAGCTGAACTGCTGTTCCGCCGGATCGGCATCACCTTCGCGGTCTACGGCGATGCCGAGGCCCAGGAACGGCTGATCCCCTTCGACGTGATCCCGCGGATCGTGTCGGCCAAGGAATGGGCCATCCTGGAAAAAGGCCTGAAGCAGCGAGTTCGCGCGCTCAACATGTTCCTGCGCGACATCTACCACGGCCGCGACATCCTGCGCGCCAACATCGTCCCCGACGACCTGATCTTCCAGAATCCGGTGTTCCGCCCGGAAATGAACGGCCAGGACGTGCCGCACGACGTCTATGTCCACATCGCAGGCATCGACATCGTCCGGGTCGACGCCGACAATTTCATCGTGCTGGAAGACAACGCGCGCACACCGTCCGGCGTCTCCTACATGCTGGAAAACCGCGAGATCATGATGCGGCTGTTTCCGGACCTGTTCGCCCGCCACCGCGTCGCCCCCGTGGAACGGTATCCCGACGAACTGCTCTCGGCGTTGCGCTCGGTGGCGCCGCTCTCGGCCTCGGCGGAGCCTACCGTCGCGCTGATGACGCCCGGCGTCTACAATTCCGCCTATTACGAACATTCGTTCCTGGCCGACAAGCTCGGCATCGAACTGGTCGAGGGCCGCGACCTCATCGTCAAGAACGATGAGGTGTTCATGCGCACTACCGAGGGCCTCAAGCGCGTCGACGTGATCTACCGCCGCGTCGACGACGATTTCCTCGATCCCCTCACCTTCCGCCCGGATTCGGCGCTCGGCGTGCCCGGCCTGATGTCGGCCTACGCGGCCGGCAACATCACGCTGGCGAATGCGGTCGGCACCGGCATCGCCGACGACAAGGCGATCTACTCCTACATGCCGGAGATCGTGAAATTCTATCTCGGCGAAGAACCGATCCTGAAGAACGTGCAGACCTGGCGCTGCCGCGAGCCGAAGGATCTGTCCTACGTGCTCGACAATCTCGGCGACCTCGTGGTGAAGGAAGTCCACGGCTCCGGCGGCTACGGCATGCTGATCGGCCCCGCCGCGACGAAAGCGACGATCGAGGCATTCCGCGACAAGCTCAAGCGCGAACCCGAAGGCTTCATCGCCCAGCCCACCCTGGCGCTCTCGACCTGCCCGACCTGCACCGCATCCGGCCTCGCGCCGCGCCATGTCGATCTCAGGCCGTTCGTGCTGACGGGGAGCAAGCATGTCACCATCGTGCCGGGCGGGCTGACGCGCGTGGCGCTCAAGGAAGGCTCTCTGGTGGTCAATTCGAGCCAGGGTGGCGGCACAAAGGACACCTGGATACTGGACGAATAGAGAGCGAAATTTTCGTATGCTGTCGCGCACTGCCGAGAACCTGTACTGGCTGGCCCGCTACGTCGAGCGGGCGGAATATATCGCGCGCACCATCGATGCCACGCTGCGCGTCACCGCGCTTCCAGCCGCCTATATCGGCAAGACCAACGAGTGGGAATCGGCGCTGCTGACCGCCGGCGTCAGCGCCAGCTTCTTCGAGGCCTATCAGGAAGCCAACGAGCAGAACGTGGTCGAGTATCTGGCGTTCTCGCCGTCCAACCCCTCCTCGATCAAGAACTGCATCGAGGCGGCGCGGCTCAATTCGCGCTCGGTCCGGACCGCGCTGACGAGTGAGATGTGGGACACCATCAACTCGGCCTGGATCGAGTTGCAGGAAGTTTGGGGCAAAGGCACCTCGAGCCGCGAAGAACTGGCGCGGTTCCTTCGCTTCGTGCAGGAGACATCACTGCGGTTCGACGGTTCGGCCTATCGGACCATGCTGCGCAACGACGCCTACTGGTTCTCCCGTCTCGGCGTCTACATGGAGCGCGCCGACAATACGGCACGCATCCTCGACGTGAAGTATCACATGCTGCTGCCGGCGCATGAGCGCGTGGGCGGCCCGCTCGACTATTTCCAGTGGGCGGCGATTCTCCGCTCGGTATCGGCGCTGACCGCCTACCACTGGGTCTATCGCGAGAGCGTGAAGCCTTGGCTGATCGCCGACCTCTTGATCTTGCGCGATGAAATGCCGCGTTCGCTGGCGAGCTGCTACGAGAATCTCGTGGTCTATTTGGATCATATCGCGCGCGCCTATGGCAGCCAGGGGCCAGC
>DATCXE010000096.1:0-4437 GCA_036565985.1 Bradyrhizobium sp. | reverse complement strand
CCGCAACCGGGCAACGCTCGATGATGCCGTTGCATCCGGCGGGGCGCACTTTGTTGAGGTGGCCGATGTCGCCGATCAGGCGTCGGTCAAATCCGCGATTGCCGCGGCCGCGGCGCGGCAGCCGGTCGATATTCTCATCGCCCATGCGGGCGCGGCGGAGTCCGCACCCTTCGGCCGCTCCGATACCGCGCTGTTCCAGCGGATGATGGACGTCAATTTCATGGGCGTGGTCCACGCTACGCAGGCCGTGTTGCCTGGGATGGTCGAGCGCCGCCGAGGCCGGATCGTCGCCGTCGCCTCCACCGCGGGCCTCAAGGGCTATGCCTATGTCTCGGCCTACAGCGCCGCCAAGCACGCGGTGATTGGCCTCGTACGTTCGCTGGCGCTGGAAACCGTGAAAAGCGGCATCACCGTCAACGCCGTATGTCCCGGCTTCACCGAGACCGATCTGCTCGAAGGCTCGATCGACAACATCATCAAAAAGACCGGTCGCAGCCGCGAGCAGGCGATCGCAGAACTGTCGAAGCACAATCCGCAAGGACGCCTCGTTGCGCCGTCGGAAGTGGCCGACGCCGTGCTCTGGCTGTGCGGCGAAGGCGCCGGCGCCGTCACCGGGCAGGCCATCGCCGTTGCCGGCGGAGAGGTCTGACCGGCCGGTCTCGCAAACGACAACATCCAGGGAGATCACATGAGCAAGCCAGCCAATCCCGTCACGCTGCCGCTGGCGGATTATTCGCCGAAGCATTTTCTGCTGGCCGTGGTCGGCGGCGTCGCCACCGTGACGCTGAACCGCCCCGAGCGAAAGAATCCGCTGACGTTCGAAAGCTACCGCGAGCTCACCGACTTCTTCCGCGCCGGTGCGATGGACGACGAGGTCAAGACCATCGTCGTGTCGGGAGCGGGCGGCAACTTCTCCTCGGGCGGCGACGTGTTCGAGATCATCGGCCCACTGGTGCAGATGGACACCAAGGGCCTCACCGCCTTCACCCGCATGACCGGCGACCTGGTCAAGGCGATGCGGGCGTGCCCGCAGCCGATCATAGCCGCCGTCGAAGGCATCTGCGCCGGCGCTGGCGCGATCATCGCCATGGCCTCCGACCTCAGGCTTGCGGCTACCGGGGCCAAGGTCGCCTTCCTGTTCAACAAGGTCGGGCTTGCCGGCTGCGACATGGGCGCCTGCGCTATCCTGCCGCGCATCATCGGCCAGTCGCGCGCCTCGGAATTGCTTTATACCGGCCGCTTCATGACCGCGGAGGAGGGCGAGCGCTGGGGCTTCTTCAGCCGTATCGTCACCCAGGACGCGGTGCTGGCGCAGGCGCAACTTCTGGCCAAACAGATTTCCGAAGGACCGACATTTGCCAACACCATGACCAAGCGTATGCTGGCGATGGAATGGGCGATGTCGGTGGAGGAGGCGATCGAGGCCGAAGCCGTTGCCCAGGCCCTGTGCATGACGACGGAAGATTTCGCCCGCGCATTCGAGGCGTTCTCGAACAAGCGGACCCCGGCCTTTCAGGGGAACTGAGCGACGACGATGCTATTATCTATCCCCTCATGGTGAGGAGGCGCGTCAGCGCCGTCTCGAACCATGCGGCCCGTAGCCCATCCTTCGAGACGCCGCTGCGCGGCTCCTCAGGATGAGGGTAGAGGGGGCGGCAAAGAGGTTGTTCAGAAATTGTTTTAGGCTTAAAGTAATTTCAGGTTTGCCCTGGCCTGCTTCGGAGGCGTGAATGAAGGTGGCGATAATCGGCGGCGGACCGGCCGGTCTCTATGCTGCGATCCTCTTGAAAAAGCAGCGGCCGAAGGCCGAGATCACGGTTTATGAGCGCAACCGCGCCGGCGACACGTTCGGCTTCGGCGTGGTGTTCTCGGATGCGACGCTCGACAATTTCGAGAAGTACGATCCGCCGAGCTACCACCGCATCACGCAGGAATTCGCCTATTGGGACGACATCGCCGTGCATTTCCGCGGCACCGTGCACCGGGTCGGCGGCAACGGCTTTTGCGGCTGTTCGCGCCGCACGCTGCTGCTGATCCTGCAGGAGCGTGCCCGCGAACTCGGCGTGAAGCTCGAGTTCGACGCCGATATCGAGGACGAAGGGCGCTTTGCCGATGCCGACCTGATCGTGCTTGCCGACGGCGTCAACAGCCGCTTTCGCGACAAGTATGCCGATCATTTTCAGCCCGAAGTCGATCTGCGCTCCAACAAGTTCGCCTGGATGGGGTCGACCAGGCCGCTCGATGCCTTCACCTTCATCTTCCAGGAGACCGAGTGGGGGCCGTTCATCGCCCACGCCTACCAGTACGAGGAGGGCCGCTCGACCTGGATATTCGAGACCGACGCCGAAACGTTCAAGCGCGCCCGCCTTGACGGCCTGAGCCAGCGGCAATCCGCCGATCGCATGGCCGAGATCTTCGGCTGGTTCCTCGGCGACCACGAGTTGCTGATCAACCGCTCGATGTGGCGAAATTTCCCCATGATCCGCAGCCAGCGCTGGGTCAAGGGCAACATGGTGCTGCTCGGCGACGCCAAGGCGACCGCGCATTTCTCGATCGGTTCGGGCACCAAGCTTGCGATGGAAGACGCGATCGCGCTGGCTGACGCGATGGCACAGGCGCCGACGGTCGATGCCGCGCTGCAGACCTACGAGCAGGGGCGGCGCGAGGAGGTCGAGAAGACCCAGCACGCCGCCGACGTTTCGCTGGTCTGGTTCGAGCATGTCGACCGGTTCTGGGATTTCGACCCCGTGCAATTCGCCTTCGGCGTCATGACCCGCGCCAAGGCGATCACCTACGATAACCTCACGCTGCGCGCGCCGGAGTTCGTCCGCGAGGTCGATCAGGCGTTTGCGAAACAGGTCCGCGCCAAAGGCTTCGATGTCGATATCGACAAGCCGGTGGCGCCGATGTTCCAGCCTTTCAAGTTGCGCGAGATGGAAGTGGCGAACCGCGCTGTCGTATCGCCGATGTGCATGTACTCGGCAAAGGACGGCGTGCTGGGCGATTTCCATCTGGTGCATTACGGCTCGCGCGCGATCGGCGGTGCGGGGCTGATCTTCACCGAGATGACCTGCGTCGGCCGCGACGCCCGCATCACGCGGGGCTGTGCTGGCCTGTGGACCGGCAGGCAGCAGGCCGCGTGGAAGCGCATTGTCGGTTTCGTTCACGCCAACTCCGCTGCGAAGATCTGCCTGCAACTCGGACACGCCGGCCGCAAGGGCGCTACCAAATTGATGTGGGAGGGCATGGACCGGCCGCTGGAGGAGGGCGGCTGGGACACGATCTCGGCGTCGCCGCTGCCTTACTTCCCTGACAGCAAGGTGCCGCGCGAGATGGATCGCGCCGCGATGGACAAGGTCAAGAAGGAGTTCGTCGCGGCGACCGTGCGCGGGGAGGCCTGCGGCTTCGACATGCTGGAGCTGCACTGCGCCCACGGCTATCTGCTCGCGAGCTTCATCTCGCCGCTGACCAACCAGCGTACCGACGAATATGGCGGCACGCTCGCCAACCGGCTGCGCTTTCCGCTGGAGATCTTCGAGGCGATGCGCGCGGCATGGCCTTCGCACAAGCCGATGTCGGTGCGCATCTCGGCGACCGATTGGGCCGAAGGCGGCATCACCGGCGACGATGCGGTGATGATCGCGCGCGCCTTCGCCGAGGCCGGCGTCGATCTCATCGACGTCTCGACCGGGCAGACCGTGCGCGATGCGCAGCCGGTCTATGGCCGCATGTTCCAGACGCCGTTCTCCGAGCAGGTTCGCAACGAGGCCCGGGTGGCGACCATGTGCGTCGGCAACATCACCACGGCCGATCAGGCCAATACCATCCTCGCCGCCGGCCGCGCCGACCTGGTGGCGCTGGGCCGGCCGCATCTGGTGGACCCGTCGTTCACGATGCGGGCCGCGGCCTGGTACGGCGCCTCCGATATCGCCTGCCCGCCGCAGTACCTGCCCGGCAAGGAGCAGATTTTCCGCAACAGCGTTCGCGATCGGCAGGACCTCGAGGACCTCAAAATTAAGGGTAAGCCGAAAACCCGGGCCGAGCTGAAAGCGGAGGCGACAAAGCCGCTTGCAGCCGAGTAGGCCGGATGGCAGGCTCTATCGCTCCCTCGCCCCGCCCTTGCGGGGTTGAGACGAGCGTAGCTCGCTCTTAGAGGGGCGGGGTGAGGGGCGCTCTCCGCGAGCGAAATTTCGCGAGGCGGCCGGCGTCCAGAGTAAAGTTGGAGTACGCGGATGAAGGCGATCATCGTCGGAGGCGGCATTGGAGGCCTCACCACCGCGCTGATGTTGCGGGCGCGCGGAATCGACTGCGAACTGTTCGAGCAGTCCGATACCATTCGCGAACTCGGCGTCGGCATCAACACCCTGCCGCATGCGATCCGCGAACTGGCGGGCCTTGGCCTCTTGGACCGGCTCGATGCCGCCGCCGTTCGCACCG
>DATCXE010000081.1:0-2873 GCA_036565985.1 Bradyrhizobium sp. | reverse complement strand
GGCCGGCGGTGGGCTTGTGGGGCGCGGGCCGGCGCCGCTCGGAATGAAGGAGAAGTCCTCGGCGAGCGAGGACGAAATCCACGGCACCTGTTCGCTGCGCGAGGCGCGGGTGACGCCGACGCGGGTGCGGTTCAGCGTTTCCTCCGCCATCAGGTCGGGCGTTCGGATTTCCTTCAGCAGCTCCCTCACGAACAGGCTGCGGTCGCTGCCGTTGTCCGAGATCACCGACGAGAGCGCGGCCGAATACATCACCAGCGTGCCGTTCGGCGCGATCACCGGCGCGAGGCCGGCTGAAAAGCTGCGAAACCGGCGCTCGAACGGATTGCGCCTGGAAGCGTCGATCAGGGCGATCTTGACGCCCGCGCCGCGGCTGTTGATTTCGCCCAGCACCGTCTCGAGGCTGAAGCCGTCACGGCGCACGTCCGGCTCGGTCCAGATCTGGGCATCGACCGGAATCATGTAGCTTTGCCGGCTCGACTGCACGCCAAAGCCGGAGAAGAAAATCAGCGCGACCGATCCCGGCTTGATCTTGCCATAGAGGCGATCGAAGGCGCGCCGCATCTGCTCGCCGGTCAGGTTCTCGCCGATGTCGACATTGAAGCCGTCGCGCTTGAGCTCGTCGGCGATGTCGCGCGCGTCGTTGATCGGCTCCTTCAGCGGTGCTTCGGCATCCGGATATTTCGCGTTGCCGATGACCAGCGCATAGCGTTCACCGGCCGCGAACGATGGGCCCACCGATACGACCGATAAAATCAGGGCAACAAGCAATGCAAAGCGAATTTTCATATTGAATGAGGTCCAGATCACGGCAACCCAGCCAAAATAACGCCGATACCAGCTCGCGCCGCGGCGACCTTACTCTACGCATCTGCCATTATCAAACCGCGGCGGCAGCGCGTCAATCGCTTGCTGCGTCGACATTAATTGCGACAATTAACCGCGACGAGCCGCGTTGGATGATGGGGAATAAATCGCGTCGGCCAACGAAAATGGCGCTCGGTTCCGGATCCCGCCCGACAATCCGATTCGCGACGGAGCCCGACATTTGACCGTCATGACCATTGGTGCTGCGTCGCAAACCTCCGTTGACGTAAACTATCTCAAGGTGATGAATTGATATATCTCACTTCCGACGGGCATAATGTGACCCCACTCACGTAAATTCTGCCGCTCTGCCATGCCGTTGTCATCCGTAGCGCGGGTTTGACCTTTGCGGATGGCAATGGCTTGGTGCCAGCATCGGCCAATCTCGACACCCAAGAAAAGAAAAGTGACACCGATGGGAAACGCCTACGAAATCTATGCGCTGCGCTATGCGACGATGTCGCCACGCACCCCCAACATGAATTTTCTGGTCCCCGATCCGCACGAGAGCACGGCGGCGGATCTCGATTATTTCGTCTGGCTGGTCCGCGGCGGCGGGCGCGATATCCTGGTCGATACCGGCTTCAACGCCGAAGAGGCGAAGGCGCGCGCCCGCAAGCTCACGCTCAACCCGGTCGATGCGCTGGAGAAGTTCGGCGTTTCCGCCGACAGCATCAAGGACGTCATCGTCACCCATTTGCACTATGACCATGCCGGCAACCTCGACCGCTTCCCCAACGCGCGGTTTCATCTGCAGGAACGCGAGATGAGTTACGCGACCGGGCGCTGCATGTGCAACGGCATGCTGCGGCATCCGTTTTCGGTCGAGCACGTCACGACGATGGTGCGCCATGTCTATGGCGAGCGCGTCACCTTCCACTCCGGCGACGGCGAGATCGCACCCGGCGTGACGGTGCATCGGGTGGGCGGCCATTCCGATGGCCTGCAGGTGGTCAGGGTCGAGACCGCGCGCGGGCCGGTGGTGCTGGCGTCGGACGCGGCGCATTACTACGCCAATCTGCAGAAGCGCAGCCCGTTCCCGATCGTCTACAATGTCGGCGACATGGCGCAGGGCTGGGAGATCGTCGAACGGCTTGCCGGCCATCCCGATCGCTTCATTCCCGGCCACGATCCGATCGTGAGCGAGATCTATCCGCGTGCGAGCGACAAGGTCGACGCGTTCGCGCTGCATCTGGCGCCATCGCGGTCGTTCGCCAAATAACGTAGCGTTTTCAAGCGAGGTGGATGCCGGATCGCGTAAAGAAAACGCGTCAAGAGATAGGTTCTGGAAAAGCAATGTCGGAATACAGGACACTCGGCTTCATCGGCCTCGGCGTGATGGGCGAGCCGATCTGCCGCAATCTCGTGAAGAAGAGCGGCAGGCGCGTGATTGCGTTCGATCTGTCACCGGAGCCGCTGGCGCGGCTGCAGGCGGATGGCGCCGAGATCGCGCGCTCTGTCGCCGACGTCATCGGGCAGAGCGATCTGCTGTTCCTGTGCCTGCCGAGCGCCAGGCATGTCCGCGCGGTTTTCGAGGGCGACGGCATCCTCAAGAACGCGAGGGGCGGCCAGATCGTCGTCGATCTCGGCACGTCCTCGGTCAGCCAGACCCGCGATTTCGCCAAACAGCTGCAGGCCAAGGGCGCGGCCTGGGCCGACGCGCCGATCGCGCGCACGCGCCAGGCGGCGCAGGATGGCACGCTGAGCGTGATGGTTGGGGCAACGCCGGCGCTTTACGCCGGGATCGAGCCGCTGATCCGCTGCTTCGCCACCGACGTCACCAATTGCGGTGAGGTCGGCGCGGGGCAGGTCACCAAGATTCTGAACAACATGGTGCTGTTCGAGACCGTCAACGCGCTGGCCGAAGCGGTCGCGGTCGCGAAGCACAACGGCGTCGATCCGAAATTGCTGCTCGATACGCTGTCAAAGGGCTCGGCCGACAGCTTTGCTTTACGCAATCACGGCATGAAGGCGATCGTGCCGGGGAATTTTCCGGAGCGCGCGTTCTC
>DATCXE010000076.1:0-8409 GCA_036565985.1 Bradyrhizobium sp. | reverse complement strand
CGTACGGGAGGCCAGCGATGGAACTCTTGCTCACCTTGACCTACGTGGCACTCTGCGTTGCCATCTTCAAGATTTTCAGAATTCCAGTCAATCAATGGACGCTCGCGACAGCAGCGCTTGGAGGCGTCTTCGGGCTGGCGCTGCTGTTCATCACGATGGCCTACAACCACCCGTTTTCGACCAACGCGCGCATTTACTTCACCGTTACGCCGATATTGCCTTCCGTTCGAGGCCGGGTGATCGAAGTTCCGGTCCAGAACCGTACCAACCAGCACCTCGAAGCCGGCGAAGTTCTCTTCAAGATCGATCCCAAGCCTTACGAATACATCGTCGAGCAAAAGCGGGCGGGGCTGGCGGACGCGGAGGCCAATGTCGCCCAGCTCAAGGCGTCAGTCGATCAGGCCTCGGCGGGGACCGCAAAGGCGAAGGCCCAACTGCAGCTCGCGCAGGAAAACTACGGCCGACAGTCTCAATTATTCGAGAAGAACGTTGTCGCGCAGGCCACACTCGACACCGCAACGCGCAATCTGGAGACGGCAAAACAGGCGACGGCCGAGGTCGTTGCTGCAGAAGATCGTGCCCGGCAGGCGTATGGCGCGACAGTTGACGGTGAACACTCGGTCATCGTGCGTTTACGCAATGAGCTTGCCGATGCTCAATACGATCTGGACCAGACCGTTGTTCGAGCCCCTACAGGCGGCTTTGTCACCGAGCTGGCGCTGCGGCCGGGCGTGTACGTGGTCCCCGCGCCGTTCCGTCCAGCCATGATTTTCGTCAACGACAGCAAAGAGGACCGGGATTTCGCAGCGGCGTTCCAGCAGAACGCCCTGCAGCGCGTTCGTGCCGGCGATGAGGCCGAAGTTCTGTTCAAGGGCATACCGGGTCGCGTATTCAAGGCCAAGGTCCGCCTTGTGATTGATGCGATTGCCGGTGGCCAGCTTCAAACCACGGGCATGCTACAGAATGTCGGGGGTGCGGCAGTGCCCGCAGACCGGGCTTTGGTCGTTCTTGACATCGTCGACGACATCTCAAGTTACCAGGTGCCACTCGGTTCGGCAGGCGAAGTCGCCATCTACACCGAACATTTTCACGAGCTGTCATTGCTACGAAAAATCCTTCTGCGCATGCGAAGCTGGCAGAACTACGTCTTCCCTGAGAGCCTCTAGAAGGTCCTACACCGAAATTCTGAAGTCGCCCCTGCGGCCACAATCGCGTCCTGCGTATGTCAGACCATGCTCTCACAGTGCGTCGGTCATCCAATATCGCCTTGTGGCACATCGCGTCATTTCGACGCGAAGCGGAATTTGGTCGCTGCCGGTGGCATAGCGGACACATTGGCTAAGCCGCACCGACCGATCTCGATTTATGAGTACGCGCCCTAACACCAGGCTCGCGAGAAGCGCCCTCACCCCAGCCTTCACCCCGCGAGAACGGGGCGAAGGAGAAGTGAGCGACTTCGCGTCTACCGACGTTCATAGCGCTCAGGGAATTTCCTACATTCCCATGATCGCGATGTCCTTCACCGTGCCGCTGACGCCGGCGATCTTTGCGGCCTCGGTCGCTTTTCCGGTGGCGAGATCGACGCTGTAGAGCGTTCCGCCCGCCATCAGCCAGGCTTCGTTCTTGCCGGCGCCGTCGGACCAGATGTCGAACGCAACGCCATCCGCCTTGATGCCGAGCTTGCCGATCGCGCCGAGCACGCCGTCGTTCGGCGGCGCCTGCTTGATCAGGCCGCCGATCGTCGCGTCGATGTTGAACAGGGCCGTCTCCTTGGCGCCCTTCACCGAATTGGTATAGGCGCCGGCGACGATGTTCGGCTTCTCGCCCTTGTGCATGTCGCCGTCGGCATATTTGTGGTCGCCGTCCTTGGTCACCTTGCCGTCATCGACATTTGCGCGCAGGTTCATTCCGTCGGCGCCCATCACGCGCAGGCGGTCCGCCACCGGGTTGAAATCGACCGTAGCAGTCACGCCTTTGGCAAGCATGGTGTCGAGCCTGGACTTCATCGTGGCCTTGCCGTCGGCCGCAATGGTCACGACGGTTCCATCGTCGACCAGCCCGTAGAGCATGCCGTCGGCCGGTCGAACGTCGATGCCGACCAGCGCGCCGGAGATACCTGTCACCTTGACCGAGCCCGTCGCCTTCTTCTGCGCGGTATCGACCATGGCAATGGTGTCGCCGCCGACCAGCGCGGCAACCTGCGCGGCGTTGGCGGCGGCTGACGACAGCAATAGTGCCGCCGAAGCGGCCAAAATCGAACGAAAATTCATGGTGAGGCTCCCTCTGTTGCTGCGATCCTCTCGGGATCGACACAGCGGGTACCGGCGGCACGGTGAAACGGATGCAGCGCTACGAAAAAAAATCCGATTGTGCATCCAAATGCCGCACCGCAGTGGTAGAGCAATTATGCAAGGCATAGGCATGACTGGAAATGGCACGATCACGGCGCGCAACCCAGCCGTTCTCGATCAGGAACGCGAGGCGCAACTCGCCGCGGCCCTGGCCCGTTGTGCGGCCGGCGATCGCACGGCGTTGCAGGTGATCTACAATAGCGAGGCGCCGCGCATGATCGGCGTCGCCCGCCGCATCCTGTTCCGGCAGGATCTGGCGGAAGAAGCGGTGCATGATGCCTTTATCCGGATCTGGCGCGGCGCGGCCGGCTTCGATCCCCATCGCGGCAGCGCGCGCGGCTGGCTCTACGCGGTGGTGCGCAACCGTGCCCTGAGCATCCATCGCAACGAGCACCGCTATGACTCGTCCAGCGAAAGCGCAGAGAGTATCGACTGCGAAGCCACCCTGTCGCGGCTGCCCGAAACCAGCGCGCTGCGCCGATGCCTCGAGCAGATCGATCGCCCGCGCCGCGATGTCGTGGTGCTGGCCTATGTTCACGGGATGAGCCACGGCGAGCTGGCGGGAAGGCTCAAGGTTCCACTCGGCACGGTCAAGAGCTGGGTGCGCCGCAGCCTGTTTGCGCTGCAGGAGTGCATGGGATGAACCAGCCCGATGCCGATGACGCAATGGCCGCCGACTATGTGATGGGCCTGCTGGATGACGCCGAACACGTTGCGGCCGAGCGGCGCATCGAGACCGACGACGGCTTTGCCCGGGCCGTCAGCGCGTGGCGGGAGCGGCTTGCGGACCTCGATTCCACCGCCGAGGAAACGCCGCCGAACCCGGCGCTGTGGCGACGAATTGCCGATGCGACAAAAATTGCGCCGATCGATGCCCTGCCCTCGGCGCGGGCCGCGCTGCGCGGGGCCACGCTCTGGGACGACATCAAGTTCTGGCGCTTCGCCGGAATCGGCGGAGTCCTCGCCGCGCTGCTGTTTGCGACGATCATGGTCGGCGCGTTGACGACGTCGCGCCACCTTCGCAACGACCTGATTGCGCTGGCGCAGAGCAAGCCGGTCTATGTCGCCGTGCTGGTGAACGACACGACGAGAGAGGCCGGGGCCATCGTCAACGCATTTTCGAACGGTCGGGTCGAGCTCGTCCCGTTGCGCCCGATCGAGGTTCCCCCCGGCCGCGCCCTGCAGGTCTGGACGCTGTGGGATCGCGCCGTCGGCCCGAAATCGATCGGTCTCACCGGTCAGTCGCGCACGCTGCAACTGAACCTGGAGTCGTTGCCGGAGACGGTGCAAAATCAGCTGTTCGAGATCACGCTGGAGCCCGAGGGCGGCTCTCCCATCGGGCGGCCGACCGGCCCGATCCTGTTCAAGGGCAACGCGGCGCGGACGTTGTAGTAGAGAGCCATCCGGTAGGATGGGTAGAGCGACTTGTCACGCCGTAGCCCGAAGAGCAAAGGCGGAAGCGAAACCCATCAACTCCTGCAGTGCCAAGAACGATGGGTTTCACTTCGCTCTACCCATCCTACAGACTGAGCTTTTATTCCCCGCCGACAAGGGCCCGAAACACCCGCCGCACCTCGGCCTCGGTCTCGCGCACCCGCGCTTCCAGGGCCGAAAAATCAGGCGCGTCGCCGGCGCGGGCCATCACGCGCAGCAGGTTCTCGCCTGAGGTTTCCGGGGTGAACTTGTCGGTGACGCACAGCCTGATGATCTGCGTCAGGTCGTGATAGAGTCGCGCCGCCGAGCGCAGGATTTCGGCATCCGATTGCGGCAGCATGCCGAGCCGCGCGGCGTTGTCGAGCACCTGCAGCGTGGAGACGCTGAGGATTTCCGGCTTCGTCGCGGCATGAACGAGTTGCAGATACTGCGCGATGAAATCGATGTCGACCAGGCCGCCTGCAGCGAGCTTCAGGTCCCAGATATCGTCCTCGCCCTTCTCCAGCGCGATCGCCCGGCGCATGTCGGCGACGTCATGAGCGGTGCCGGCGGGATCACGCGATCGCGTCAGCACGCTCGCAATGACGTCCTCGATCTTCTTCCTGAACGCCGGAGAGGCGGAAATCACCCGGGCCCGCGTCAGCGCCATATGCTCCCAGGTCCAGGCTTCGCGCTCCTGGTAGTCGGCAAAGGAATCGATCCGCGACGCCAACGGTCCGGCGCGGCCCGACGGGCGCAGCCGCATGTCGACGTCGTAGAGCACGCCGTAATTGGTCCGCGTCGTGAACGCGGAGATCAGCCGCTGGGTCAGCCGCGCAAAATACTGCGCGCCGTGCAGCGAACGTTCGCCGTCGGAATCGGGACTGTCCTCGTCGAAATCATAAAGCAGGATCAAATCAAGATCGGATGACGCCGTCATCTCGCGGCTGCCGAGCCGGCCCATCGCCAGGATCGCGGTCTCCTGCCCCTTGATACGGCCGTACTGGGCGGCGAACTGGTCGGTGACGAGACCGTGCACGGTGTGGACGATGCCCTCGGCGACGTCGGCAAAGGCGACGCTGGCCTGCTGGGCGGAAACCGTGCCGGAGAGAATTCGCGTGCCGATCAGGAACAGGCTCTCCTGGCCGAACAGCCGCAGACGGTCGAGAAAGTCTTCGTAGGAGGCCGCATCCTTCAGCGTCACGGCCAGCCGCGCGGACAGTTCCTTCTGGTCCGGCATGGCGCCGAAGAAACGTGGATCGATCAGCCCATCCATGATCTGCGGCTGGCGCGCCAGCATGTCGCCGAGCCGCGGCGCGGCGCCAAGGATCAGCGCCACCAGGGCGACGAGATCGCGATTCTCCCGCAGCAGCGAAATCAGCCGCCCGCCGCGCTGCAACGCGCCGAGAAAGCGGTCGAACGCGGTGACGGCATCGTCGGGGTCTTCGGCATGGGCGATGCCGTCGATCAGGCCGGGAATGAATTCGATGAAGGCTGCCTTGGTTGCCTCGTTGCGGAGTGCGCGGTAATTCCCTTCGATCCAGAGCTGCAGCGTCCCCGCCACCATGACCGGCTTCTTGAAGCCCAGTGTCGTCAGATGTTCGAGCAGGCGAGCATCGTCCGGGCCGCCGCCGTAATTGATCTCGGGCAGTTTCTCCGAGCCGGTCGGATCGCCCTCGAACAGCTTGCTGTAGTGTCCCTGCACGATGTTCAAATGGCCGAGCAAATCCTTTGCAAAGGCCGCCCGGCTCTCATAGCCGAAGAAGTTCGCAAAGCGCTGGATGGCCTCGGCGTCGTCAGGCAACGCATGGGTCTGTTCGTCCGCGATCATCTGCAGCCGGTGCTCGACCCGGCGCAGGAACTCGTAGGCTTCGGTCAGTTCGTCGCGCGCCTCAAACGTGATCCAGTTGCTGGTCGCGAGCACTTGCAGCGCATCCAGCGTGGGCCGCACCCGCAACTGTGGATGACGGCCGCCGGCAATCAGCTGCTGGGTCTGCGCGAAGAACTCGATCTCGCGGATGCCGCCACGGCCGACCTTGACGTTGTGGCCCTCTACCGCGATCTCGCTCTGGCCGCGATAGGTCTGCATCTGCCGCTTCATGTCATGGACATCGGCGAGCGCGGCAAAATCCAGATGCTTGCGCCAGACGAACGGTGCGAGTTCGGCGACCAGCGCCTCGCCCGCCTTGGCGTCGCCGGCGCAAGGCCGTGCCTTGATCATCGCCGCGCGTTCCCAGGTTCGCCCTTCCCGCTCGTAATAATGCAGCGCCGCGTCGGTCGAAATCGCCACCTGCGTCGAGGCCGGATCGGGCCGCAGGCGCAGGTCGACGCGGAACACGTAGCCGTCGCCCGAGCGTTGCTGCAGCAGGCGGGCGAGCGCCTGCGTCACGCGGACGAAGAACGGCGCCGGCTCGATGTCGGCAACCAGCGAGGTTGCAGCGGCGTCGAAAAACACGATCAGGTCGATATCGCTGGAGTAGTTCAACTCGCCCGCGCCCATCTTGCCCATGGCGAGCACGATCAGGCCGGAGCCCTCCTCCGGCCGGTCATCGTTGACAGCCGTCATCCGGCCGCGCGCGACCTCCTGGCGCAACAGGAAGCGCAGCGCCGTTTGCACGGAGACGGTCGCAAGGTCGGTCAGCGCCGCCGTCACCCGCATCACCGGCCAGACCCCGCCGATGTCGCACAGCGCGATCAGCAGCGCGGCTTCCGACTTCATGCGGCGAAGCAGATGCATGACATCCGCCTCGCCTGCCGCGGCCAGGACGTCGCTCGAGGTCTTTTCGATCAGCGCGCGGAGATGCGACTCCGGGTCGCACGCCAGCACCCGCGCCAGCCGTGCAGCATCGGCGCGGACCAGGTCGAACAGATAGGGTGAGAACTCGACGATGCCGAGCAGAATGGCCCTGGCGAACGGACGATCCAGCCACGCGTCGATGGCAGCCGATTGCTCGGGCCCGAGTTCGGCAAGCCAATCTCCCAGGCGCTGTTCGGCATTGCTGGCAGCGGTAATATACGGCCCACTGACGAAGCGCGCGGCCAATGCGGAGGAATTCATGCCACCTTCTGTGGCACATCCTGCGTTTGAGCCGCAAGCCTGTCACCGCCAGCTGCGATGGCCGGGATCGCCAGCGTCGCGGTCAGGCCGGGGTGGGAATCGCCGAGCCTGAGCTCGCCACCATGCAGGGTCGCGACCGCCGACGCCAGGCTGAGGCCGAGGCCGGAACCCGGCAATGTCCGGCTCGCTTCGAGCCGAACGAAACGCTCAACCGCATGCTTGCGATCGGATTCGGGAATGCCGGGCCCATGATCGGTGACGCTGAGCAGCACGGCGTCGCCCTCGCGCCGCGCCTCGATCAGGATTTCCCGGGTGCGCGCGGCGGCGGCAGGATCCAGCGGCTGCACCACCTGTGAAGGCTTGCCGTATTTGATCGCGTTCTCGACCAGGTTGGCCAGCGCCTGACCGATCAACTCGCGATTGCCGTGAAGCGTGGCGGGTGCGGCCTTGACGCGCAAGGTCATGCCGTCGTCTTCCGCCAGCGGCTCGTAGAGTTCGTGAATGCTTCTGGCGACGTCGGCGGCGTCGAAATCGTCCATGTTGCCGCGCGCCTGGCCGGACTCGGCGCGGGCGATCATCAACAGCGCGTTGAAGGTGCGGATCAGGCCGTCGGATTCCTCGATGGTCCGCTCCAGCGCAGCGCGGTACTCCGCCTCGCTGCCGGAACTCGCCAGCGCCTCCTCGGCGCGGTTGCGCAAGCGCGTCAGCGGCGTCTTCAGGTCGTGGGCGATGTTGTCGGAGACTTCCTTCAGGCCCGTCATCAGGGCCTCGATCCGCTCCAGCATCGCATTGAGGTTTTCCGCCAGACGATCGAGTTCGTCGCCGCTGCGCCCGACCGGCAGCCGTCCGGAGAGGTCACCGGCCATGATGCGCCGGGTGGTGCCGGTCATGGCGTCGATCCGCTGCAGCACCCGCCGCGCCACGAAGATGCCGCCACCGATGCCGAGCACGATGACGACCAGCAGCGACCATTGCGCGGCATTGGCCACGATGCCGAACAGCCGGCGCCGTTCTTCCAGATCGCGGCCGACCAGCAGGCGGAAGCCGTTGGTGAGTTCGGTAACCCGCACGAGCGCGCGATGATCCGCCGTGTCCTGCTCGTCGAGCCGACGATAGCCCGTCTCCGACCAGCCGGTCGAGGCCATCACGCCCGGCGCCAGCGCACCGACATTACCGCCGATCGCTTTCCCCTCAGGCGTGGTGACGAGATAGAGATTGGCGCCCGGCCGCAGCGCCCGGTTCTCAATCGTGGGGACGAGTATGCGCAAGCCGCGGCGCGTATAGATGTCGACGATCTCGCCGGTTTCGGCGGTCACCGTGGCGGTGATCTGCTCGTTGATCAGCCGTCGCGTATTCCAGGCGAAATAGCCGAGCAGCGACGCGGCAAACAGCGCAAACAAAAACAGATAGACCAGCGTCAGGCGAAACGCCGTGGTGCGGATCAGTTTACCGAAGGCCGTCACGGATCATGTATCCGGCGCCGCGGATCGTGTGCAGCAAGGGGCGTTCAAAGCCCTTGTCGATCTTGGAGCGCAGCCGCGAAATGTGCACGTCGATGACGTTGGTCTGCGGATCGAAATGATAGTC
>DATCXE010000071.1:0-4149 GCA_036565985.1 Bradyrhizobium sp. | reverse complement strand
TCACGCGTGCGGTGCGGCCGGCACCGGATCCGCCGCCGAGACGATCTGGGCGGGGTCCGTCACCTGCGGCGCGGGCTTTGAGACGACGTCGAGCGCCGGGGACCTGGTCAGCAGCCGGCACAAGCGCGCCAGCGTCGGGCGCATCTGGTGACGGTGCACCACCATGTCGACCATGCCGTGATCGAGCAGATACTCCGCGCGCTGGAATCCTTCCGGCAGCTTCTCGCGGATAGTCTGTTCGATGACGCGCGCGCCGGCAAAGCCGATCAACGCGCCCGGCTCGGCGATCTGCACGTCGCCCAGCATGGCATAGGATGCGGTGACGCCGCCGGTGGTCGGATTGGTCAGCACCACGATGTAAGGCAGTTTCGCTTCGCGCAGCATCTGCACGCCGACGGTGGTGCGCGGCATCTGCATCAGCGACAGGATGCCCTCCTGCATCCGTGCGCCGCCGGAGGCTGCGAACACGATGAAGGGTGACTTCTTTTCCACCGCAAGCTCCAGCCCGCGCACGATCGCCTCACCGGCGGCCATGCCGAGCGAGCCGCCCATGAAGTCGAAATCCTGCACGGCAATGACGACGCCGGCGCCTTCGAGCTTGCCGTAGCCGACCTTGATGGCGTCGTTCAGACCGGTCTTGGCGCGTGCGTCCTTGATGCGGTCGGCATATTTTCGTTCGTCGCGGAATTTCAGCGGATCGGCCGACACCTCGGGCAGCGCGATGTCGTACCAGGTCTCATTGTCGAAGACCGATTTCAGCCGCGCCACCGCGCCCATGCGCATGTGGTAGTTCGATCCGGGAATGACGAACTGATTGGCCTCGACATCCTTGTAGAACACGAGTTGCCCGGAATCCGGGCACTTGATCCACAGATTCTCCGGCGTCTCCCGCCGCAGGATGTTGCGGATTTTGGGCCGGACGACATTGGTGAGCCAATTCATGTTTCGCTCCGAAATGCGGTTAAGCGCATTGACTGGAATATGGCGACCCGGACCAAACCCAACAAGCCGCGACTTCTTGGTTTGGGCATAATCTGTTCGGAAAACCGGTCTCCGCTTTTCCGGATCATGCCCCCGCCTATTCCACGCAATTATGGCTTATTCTGCGGCCTGTTTCGCGCCTCTTACGCCCTGCGCCAGCGCGGACACCAGATCGGCGACGGCACCGACGGTTTTGGACGTGGCGCGGCCCTCGGCATCGAGGCTGCCGCGGAGCGCGTCGACCAGCGCGGTCCCGACCACGGCGCCATTGGCGTTCTCGGCAATCGCGCGCGCCGCATCCGGCGTGCGGATGCCGAAGCCGACGCAAACCGGCAGCTTGGTATGACGCTTGATGCGGGCAACGGCCTCGCCGACCACCCTGGAGTCGGCGCTGGCGCTTCCGGTGATGCCGGTGATCGCGACGTAATAGACGAAGCCCGACGTGTTCGCGAGCACCGCCGGCAGGCGCTTGTCATCGGTGGTCGGCGTCGCCAGGCGGATGAAGTTGAGGCCCGCCTTCATCGCTGGCAGGCACAATTCGGTGTCCTCTTCCGGCGGCAGGTCGACGATGATCAGGCCGTCGACACCTGCGGTCTTGGCATCGGCGAGAAACTTGTCGACGCCGTAGATGTAGATCGGATTGTAGTAGCCCATCAGCACCAGCGGCGTGGTGTCGTCGTCCTTGCGGAAGCCGCGGACCATTTCCAGCGTCTTCTTCAAGGTCATGCCGGCCTTCAGCGCGCGCAGGCCCGCGGCCTGGATCGACGGCCCGTCCGCCATCGGATCGGTAAACGGCATCCCGATCTCGATGAGGTCGGCGCCCTCCTTCGGCAGCGCCTTGAGAATGTCGAGCGACGTCGCAGGGTCCGGATCGCCGGCCATCACGAAAGTGACAAACGCCGAGCGGCCTTGCCTGGCGAGGTCGGCGAAGCGTGCATCGATACGGGTGGTCATGGTGCGATCCTTGCGGCGCTGTGCCTCTTCCCGAAATTTGCGCCCGCGGCGGCACCCCCACCCCAGCCCTCCCCCGCAAGCGGGAGAGGGAGCGGAGCTTGCCTGGTCGACATACCGTTCGACGAGGTTCGATGGGACGCCAGCGAGGATCGCGCCGCGACGACAGTCGGTCCCCTCTCCCGCTTGCGGGGGATGGTCAGGGTGGGGGCTCTCTCCGCGGACACGATGCAAGCGATCATCACGACTTCTTCCTGCCCTTCAGGATATCGCCGACCTGCGGCACGTCCTTGTCGCCGCGGCCGGAGAGGTTGACCACCATCAGGTGATCTTTCGGCCGCTTCGGCGCGAGCTCCATGACCTTTGCGATGGCGTGCGCCGGTTCGAGGGCGGGGATGATGCCCTCCAGCCGCGACAGCAATTGAAACGCCGCAAGCGCCTCGTCGTCGGTCGCCGACAGATAGGTGACGCGGCCGGTCTCGTGCAGCCATGAATGCTCCGGCCCGATGCCGGGATAATCGAGGCCCGCCGAGATCGAATGGGCGTCCTGGATCTGGCCGTCATCGTCCATCAGGAGATAGGTGCGATTGCCGTGCAGCACGCCGGGCCGGCCACCTGCGATCGAGGCCGCGTGCAATTGCGTGAGCCCATGGCCTGCCGCTTCGACGCCAAAGATTTCGACGGAGGGATCATCGAGGAAGGGATGAAACAGGCCCATCGCGTTGGAGCCGCCCCCGATGCAGGCGATCAATGAATCCGGCAGGCGGCCTTCGACTTCCTGCATCTGCTTGCGGGTCTCGTCGCCGATGACGGACTGGAAATCGCGCACCATCATCGGATAGGGATGCGGGCCCGCCACCGTGCCGATGCAGTAGAACGTGTTGTGGACGTTGGTGACCCAGTCGCGCAGCGCGTCGTTCATCGCATCCTTCAGCGTGCGCGAGCCCGACTGCACCGGGACCACCTTGGCGCCCAGCATTTCCATGCGGATCACGTTCGGCTGCTGACGCTCGACATCGACCGCGCCCATATAGACCACGCATTCGAGCCCGAACCGCGCGCACAGCGTTGCGGTCGCGACGCCATGCTGGCCGGCGCCGGTCTCGGCGATGATGCGCTTCTTGCCCATGCGGCGCGCGACCATGATCTGGCCGAGCACGTTGTTGACCTTATGCGAGCCGGTGTGGTTGAGCTCCTCGCGCTTGAGATAGATCTTTGCACCACCAAGGTGCTCGGTCAGCCGCTCGGCGAGATAAAGCGGCGACGGCCGGCCCACATAGTGCTTGAGGTAGCCGTTCATTTCCGCCTGGAACGCCGGATCGGCCTTGGCGTCGGCATAGGCCTTTTCCAGATCGAGGATCAGCGGCATCAGCGTCTCGGCAACGAAGCGCCCGCCGAAAATGCCGAAATGCCCGCGCTCGTCGGGACCGGTGCGGAATGAATTCGGAAGGTTTGGATTCATCGGACCATCAATTCTTCGGTGGCGCGTGCGGCGCGAATGAAATTGCGGATCATCTCGGGATCCTTTGCACCGGGCGAACTTTCAACGCCGGAGGACACATCGACGCCGCCGGCGCGGGTGACGCGAACCGCCTCCGCGACATTCTCCACGCTTAGTCCGCCCGAGACCATGAAGGGCAGTTCGAGATCGAGCTTTTCCAGCAGGTGCCAGTCGAAGACAGCGCCCAACCCGCCAGGGCGGGTCGCGTCCTTTGGCGCGCGGGCATCGAACAGGATGCGATCGGCAACACCGGCATAGCCGGGCAGCGTGGCAAGATCGGCCGCGGTCTCGACCGCGATCGCCTTCATGACCGGCAATCCGAACTTCGCCTTGATGTCGCGCACCCGCGCGATGGTCTCCTTGCCGTGCAACTGCAGCAGGTCCGGCTGCAACGTATCGACGATGTTCTCCAGCGTCGCGTCGTCGGCGTCGACTGACAGCGCCACCTTGGCGGCCCGGCCCTTGGCCTGCCTGCCGAGTTCCCGCGCGGTCTCAAGGCTGAGATGGCGTGGCGACGGGGGGAAGAACACGAAGCCCACCATGTCGGCGCCGGCCACAAGCGCTGCGTCGAGCGTCTCGCGCGTGGACAGGCCGCAGATTTTGACGAGCAGGGACATGGTCTCTCAGAGGCGGTTTTCGAGCCCGGAACAGGTTGAAACGGGCTGACGGGGCGCGTTCTACAACGTCGCGCCCTGCTTGTCTCGCCCGGCGGATCC
>DATCXE010000067.1:0-3544 GCA_036565985.1 Bradyrhizobium sp. | reverse complement strand
CAGTGCTGCGCAACCTCGCGCTCGGTCTTGCGGCGGCCATGGACGGCGCCGACGAGGAGGTTCTCGAACACGGTGAGCTTCTCGAACGGCTGCGGGATCTGGTGGGTGCGGCCAAGACCGGCGCGGCAACGTGCTTGCGGCGACATGCCCGAAAGATCCCGGCCGTCGAAACGGATGCTGCCGGCGGTCGGCGAAAGGCTGCCGGCAATCAGGTTGAACAGAGTGGTCTTGCCCGCACCGTTCGGCCCGATGATGCCGACCGCCTCGCCCGGCGCAATCGCAAGGTCAAGATCATCGGCGACGATGATCGAGCCGAAGCTTTTTTTGAGGCCCGCAACTTCCAGCAGCATGATTTGTCAACGCGTCGTGCGATCAGGCGATGGCCTCCATCTGGCCTGCGACCGGTATAGCCGGCGCGGTCTTGTTGTCGGTGATGACGATATCGTATTTGCCGTCCTTGAACCGCCATTGACCGCCGACGAGCGGCGTCTTGGCGACGTTCTTGGAGGCAAAAGGCGGCAGGTTGGCGCCGCCCCACTGCACCTTGCCGACGACGGTGTCGAGATTGGTCGCGGCAATCGTCGCGGCAATGGCCTTGGCGTCGCGGTCCGGCGCGCGCTTGAGCACATCGACGGCGACCTCGAACAGAGCGTGAGCGAAACCGATCGGCTGGGTCCACTGCTTCCTGGTCGCTCCCTCGTAGGCCCCGGCGAGGTCTTTCGCGCTCACGCCCGTGAGCGACGACTTGAAGGGATGGTTCGGCGACCACCAGACTTCCGAAGACAAATTGTGTCCGTCCTTGCCCAGCGCCTCGACAGCGACCGGGAAAAGGATCGCCTTGCCGATGGAGGCGACCTTCGGCTTGAAGCCCTGCTGCAGGGCCTGCTTCCAGAAGGTGGTGAAATCCGGCGGCAGCACCACGCCGGTAATGATTTCGCAATTGGCCGACTTGAACGCGCCGATCTGCGCCGAGAAATTGTCGGTGAGATTCTGGTATCGGCCGGGATCGGTGAGCTTGTAGCCGCCCTTCTCCAGCACCGGCGGAAAGCCGACGACCTTGTCGCCCCATGCGTTGCCGTCGCCATCGTTCGGAAACAGTCCGCCGACCGATTTATTGGTCGCGACCTGGCTCCACATGTTGGTGAAGACGGCGATGACGTCCTCGAGTCCCCAGAAGAAATGATAGGTGTAGTTGAAGCCCTTCCACGCTGGCGGCCCGCCGCCGGGATTGGCCTGACGGCCGATGAACCAGGGCTGCCACGGCGCAACGGTGGAGATGCACGGCACCTCCTCGATCTCGCACTGGGTCGAAACCGGGTTGGTCGTCTCGGGCGTCGACGCCACCAGCATCAGATCGATCTTGTCCTGAACGATCAGATCCTTTGCGACTGCAGCGGCGCGGTTCGGATTGGACTGGCTGTCCTTCACGACGACCTCGACCGGTACGGTGGCGCTGCCGATCTTGATGCCCGCCTTGGTCGCTTCCTTGAAATTGGCGATGATGAAATTGTCGGCTTCCGCGAAGGCAGCGAGCGGCCCCGTGAGCGGCGAGACATAACCGAGCTTGATCGCGCGCGTCTGCGCAATCGCGGGCGACTTCATGCCAATCGACAGCGCCGCGCCCGTTGCGGCCGAGTACTTCAAAAGCGTGCGGCGGTCGATGGAATGACGATGGGTCGAGCTGATCTTGTGGCAGGTCATCTGCGCGTCCTCCCCTCTGGATGCGCCGGATTCCCATCGTGGATCGATTGACACACGGGCCGGCGTTCGATATTCGAACATACGTTCGTATGTCGACCAGTTTCTGCCAGAGCCCAGATGGAGTCAACAGGCCGCGTCATGACGCAATCCCCGGAGCAACGCAAAGGCGATCCTGGCGACAAGGAATTCATGACGACGCTCGCCAAGGGCCTCGCGGTGCTCGTCGCATTCGGACGGCAGCGGCCGACCATGACATTGTCGGAGGCGGCCCAGGTGGCCGACCTGTCGCGAGCAACGGCCCGGCGCGTGCTGCGCACGCTGAATCAACTCGGTTATGTCGAGCAGGACGGCCGAACGTTTTCGCTGTCGCCAAAAATTCTCGAGGTCGGCTTTGCCTATCTGTCGACCCAGAGCTGGATCGATCGCGCGCTACCGTTGATGCGCGAGCTCAGCGAGCGCCTCGGCGAGTCCTGCTCGGCGGCGATCCTGCAGGGCAACGACATTGTATACGTCGCGCGGGTACCTGCCCGCCGCATCATGTCGGCGGCCCTGTCGGTCGGCAGCCGCCTGCCCGCGCTGCACACCGCGCTCGGGCGCATCATGTTCGGCTATCTCGATGAGGCCGAGATCTGGCGGCGACTGATGTCGCAGCGGGTCGAGGCCTACACGCCGCAAACCATCACCGACCCGCAAGCCCTGTTCGATCGCATCCGCGCCGACCGCGCGCAGCGCTTTTCGATCGTCGACGAAGAGCTGGAGCGCGGCCTGCGGGCATTGGCCGTGCCGGTGCTCGATCGCAGCGGCCAGGCGGTCGGCGCGATCAATCTGTCGACGCACTCGACACGAACGACGCGCAACGAAATGCGCGAGCACTTTCTCCCGGAGCTCAATCGTATTGCCGGGCAGATCTCCTCGATGACCGTCTGACCTGGCCATTGGTCGTCGCTTTTGTCCTTGCCCTTGCCAACAGGCGGGGGCAGCCGTATCGTTGCGGGAAGTTCGGAATACGGACACAAGTTCGATAATCGAACAATTGGATAGGAAGCAGGGAGATCGCGCAATGGCAGGCAAGGCGCAGGGAGCCGCGGCAATGGCGGAGCACACCGGCAACGTGAAGGTGACGAGGCCGCAAACCGGTGCGGAATATCTGGATTCGCTGCGCGACGATCGGGCCGTCTACATCTATGGCGAGCGGGTGAAAGACGTCACCACGCACCCGGCCTTCCGCAACACCGCGCGCATGGTCGCCCGTCTCTACGACGCGCTACACGACGACAAGCACAAGGACAAGCTGCTGCTGCCGACCGACACCGGCAATGGCAGCACGACGCACGCCTTCTTCAAGGCGCCGAAGTCGATGAACGACCTCATCGCCGGCCGCGACGCGATCGCCGAATGGGCAAAGATCACCTATGGCTGGATGGGGCGTGCTCCGGATTACAAGGCCGCGTTCCTCGCGACGCTGGGCGCCAATTCCGACTTCTACGATCCGTACCAGGACAACGCCAAACGCTGGTACAAGTTCAGCCAGGAGCGCGTGCCCTTCATCAACCACGCCATCATTCACCCTCCGGTTGATCGCGATCGGCCGCCGAATGAGGTGGGCGACGTCTGCTGCCACGTCGAGAAGGAGACCGACGCCGGCATCGTCGTGTCAGGCGCCAAGGTGGTGGCGACCGGATCGGTGCTGACCAACTACACCTTCGTCGCCCATCACGGGCTCATCCCGGTGCAGGACAAGAAGTTCGCGGTGGTGTTCATGGTCCCGACCAACACGCCGGGCGTCAAGTTCATCTGCCGCACCTCCTACGAGATGTCGGCGACCGCGATGGGAAGCCCGTTC
>DATCXE010000065.1:0-5253 GCA_036565985.1 Bradyrhizobium sp. | reverse complement strand
GCGCATGTTTTCGGCGGTCGGAATGAACGTGTACCAGAGCTTCCACAGCTCCCCGTCCCGCACTGCTTCCACCAGCCCGTCGGCTTGATCGTGCGACAACGGCTCCAGCCGCGCATGCGCGCCATGGAGGGTAACCGGTTCAAGAAAAGGCATTCAAGACTCCGTTCTCACAGCGTCATTGCGAGGAGCGACAGCGACGAAGCAATCCATCTATCCGCGTGTGGCGATATGGATTGCTTCGCTGCGCTCGCAATGACGTTGATGGTTATCGTATTCCGATCACTTGTTCAAAAAATTCAATGCCAGCCCGGGCCGGGGCCAGTCCATCGCGATCAGTTCGCCCTTGCCCGACAGCGTGATATAGGCCGTCTTCAGTTCCGGGCCGCCGAACGCGATGTTGGTGGTGACGCGGTCGCCGGTCGGCACCTGCTCGACCAGCGTGCCGTCGGGTGCGATCACCGAGATGCAGCCCGAGATCAGCGTCGCCACGCAGACATTCCCGTTTGCTTCTACCGCCATCGAGTCGAACATCTGATAGCCGCCGAGGCCTGCGATCGGCTTGCCGCGCTCGCCGCGATAGATCACGTCCCGCGGCTTCAGCGTGCCAGGTGCGGAGAGATCGTAAGCCCACAGCCGCGCCGTCGGCGTCTCCGCGATGTAGACGGTATTTTCGTCGGGCGAGAGCCCGATGCCGTTCGCCGGCAGCACGCCGTGCACGACCTCGACGACCTCCTTCATGCCGGGCTTGAGGTAGTATATCCCGCCAACATCCATCTCGCGGGGACGGCGCTTGCCGAGTTCGGAGAACCAGAGCCCGCCGTGCTTGTCGAACACCAGGTCGTTCGGCCCGCGAAGCCCGTGCTCGCCGCATTTGGTGACCACCGTCTCGACCTTGCCGCTTTGCATGTCCACGCGCTGGATCGAACCGCCCTGATAGTCGTCGGGCTGCGGCCCCGGCATGATCATCTTGCCGGTGGGAATCCAGCTGAAGCCGCCATTGTTGCAGACGTACATCTTGCCATCGGGACCGAGCGCCGCGCCGTTGGGGCCGCCGGGGATCTCGGCGACCACCTCCTTGCGACCGTCAGGATAAACCCGCGTCAGCCGCTTGCCGCGGATCTCGACCAGCACCACCGAGCCGTCGGGCATCACCACCGGCCCTTCGGGAAACTCCAGATCGGTGGCGAGTACGCGGATATTGGCCATGAAATCCTCCCGGCTTGCTTTGGCTGCAGGCGGATTCAAGGCTCGACCCCGCACGCGCAACTGATTTATTGCGCTTGTTATGGCAAAGTCGATATCGCTTGCCAAGCAACCGCTGACGATCCGGCGGCGCAGGGCAGCATTGCGGCGACGCTATTCCCTCACCGGTATCCAGATTTCGAGCCCGCCATTGCCGGAGGACGGATCGAACTTCTCGTCGTAGCGCTCGAAGTTCGGTGCATCCGCCGCCTTCATTCCCGACGCCGGCAGCCAGTTGTTCCAGATGGTGTTGACGGTGCGGCGAATTGTCGAGATGTGCTCGGCGTGGGTGAAGACAGCGTATTTCTGCGCGGGTATCCGCACGTGGGCAAATTCGCGCGGCAGGTCGGAGAAGTCGGCGACCTCGACGCCGGCGATGTAGTCGAAATTCCCCGCATCATCGGCGTTGCAGCAGACGCCATAGGCCACGTTCCCGATCCGGGCGGGAATGCGGTCGACCGAATGATGGAAGCGCTGCCACTGGCCGGGAATGGCGGCGCCGCCTTCGCAGTTATAACGTTCGCCGATGCCGGCGACGAGCAACGGCTTGCCCGTCTCGAAACGCGGCGCCCTGAGATTGTCGAGCATGGTTGAGTTCATGATAATCGGCTCCTGAAGCTTGAGATGATCGAGGCACGTTGCGGCGCGGACCGCTTCGGGCGTGACGCCGAAATGGTCGCGGAACGCGCGGGTGAAGGCTTCGTGGGAGCTATAGTCCGCATCCAGCGCGAGACTGAGAATATCCGGCGCGCCGGCGGCTAGTTCGCGCGCCGCCTTGCTGAGCCGGCGGGCACGCACATAGCGCATCACCGATAAGCCCGTCGCCGATGCAAACGCCCGCACCATGTGGAAGCGCGAGACGCCGCCGACCGCAGCGATCTCATCGAGCGTCAGCGGCCCGGCGAGATGGCTTTCGATGTACCAGAGCGCTTTCTGGGCTGGATTCATGGCCAACAGCTCTACTGCGAAGCGACCGCATCATGCCCCGGTGTCGCGCGCTTCGCTTGACAGTCCTTGCTCTCCGTTCCGGCCGCCCACGGTAGCCATTTCGGGAACCAGCGGTTTTGTTATGATGCCACCGTCCTGTCGGCACCTCTGGAGGAGACCATGCTGATTACCAACGTCCGGGCGCACCATATCCGCATTCCCTACGACGCGGGGGTGGCGAGTTTCAAGCAAGGCGCCTCGGCGATTTCGGCGCTGGAGATCGTCATGGTCGAGGTCTCCACCGACGCCGGGATCACCGGCTGGGGCGATGCCTTTGCCTATGTCAGCCCGCGAACCAATCTCACCGCCGTCGAGGAGATGATCGCACCGCAGGCGCGCGGCCTTGAAGTCCCCGATGCGGCCGGAATCCCAGCCTTCATGGAGCAGATCCAGCGCAACCTGCATCTGTTCGGCCGCTACGGCATCACCATGTTTGCGATATCGGCGCTCGATATCGCCATGTGGGACCTCGCCGCAAAGGCGAAGGGTGTGCCGCTGCATCGCCTGATCGGCGAGGCCAGGCGCACGCGGATACCCGCCTATGCGAGCCTGCTGCGGATCGGCAATCCCGATCTCGTGGCCCGCGAATGCGAGGCGGCGCTGCGGCTGGGCTACAAGGCGATCAAGCTGCATGAGACCACGACATCAGCGGTATTTGCCGCGCGGCAGGCGATCGGCAACAGCGTTCCGCTGATGGTCGACATGAACTGCCCGCTGGACGGCGAGGCTGCGATCGCGTTCGCGCATGCCTGCAAGGATGCCGCGCCGATGTTCCTCGAGGAGCCGGTCTGGCCGCCGGAGGATTTTGCAACGCTGGCCGAGGTGCGAACCAGGGGCGGTCTCGACATCGCGGCCGGAGAGAATGCCTGCACGGCCTATCAATTCCGGGAGATGATGAAGGCGGGCGCGGTCAGCCATGCGCAGCCATCGGTGATCAAGGTCGGCGGCATCACCGAATATCTGAAGGTCGTCGCCCTGGCCGACGAATTCGGCATCAAGCTTGCGCCGCATTCGCCGTATTTCGGACCCGGCTTCCTGGCGACGCTGCAATTGATGTCGCTGCGCGACGACGCCACCTTCGTCGAGGTGTTCTACATGAAGCGCGCGGCGTGTCTCTGGCGTGGCCGCATCGATGTCGATGCGAACGGCGACGTCGAGGTGCCGCAGGGACCGGGGCTCGGCTACGAGCCGGACAAGGCGGTCATGGAACAATACCGGGTCTCCTGATCCCCCGCTACGCGCCGCTACTTCGCGCCTTCCTTTGCCGGCGCCGCATCCTTTGCGGCCGGCGCAGCGGCCTTCTTCGCGTCGTCAGCCGCCTTCTGCGCCGCCTGCAACTCGACTACCATTTTCTGCAGGCCAACGACCGCACTCTTCAGCGCCTCGATCTGCCGGTTGGCGGCGTCGACCTTCTGCTGATTGTCGGTGGTGAGTTTTGTGATCGTCTTCTGCAGGAAATCGACATTGCTCTGCAGGCAACTTGTACGGCGCTCCATGGTCTTTTCGACGGTGCAGATTTCGATGCCGGGAACGTCCTGCGCATGAGCGTACGCGGGGAACGCTGCTATCAGCAGCGTGGCGATCAACTTGATCCTGGCGGTTCGGATAATCATCAAGTCCTCATTCAAATTGGCGTTTGAAGCACCAGGAACTTTCATCACGGCAATTTGCGCGATGCAGGCGGTCCTCCTCAGTGATACCACACTGATACCTCATTCGGGCGTTGTGCTTTCACCTGTTACCAAGGTTGGATTTAGCCGCGATCCTCAGACCGGCGTTTGCAGGCGGCGGCAGTGGAGATTGGTTATATGGCAACGCGTGAAAAACGGCTCGCGCAGTTCGATGGCAGCGGAGACCCGCCGCCAGACTTGCCCGTGGAAGTGCTGTGCGAGGACCACAGCGGAACCTACCAGTTGCCCTTCGCCTGCCGCTGGATCGACGGTCACTGGCACAACGACAGGACCGGCGGCATGCTCGAGGCCACGGTCGTCGGCTGGCGGCTGCCGCGCGTGCGATCCGAAAATGCCGGAGACCGGGCCTGACGCGTTGCCATTTGTGTCAGAATGCGACGAGGTCGCGCGTCATCTTAACGTTCGGAACGCCGGTGGAACGAACCGCGCCCGAATCACTGATCGATAGCCGTACCCGCTTGTTCACGGCTATATCTCGGCCACGCCCGCAGGCGGCGTACCACATGCAGCACGAGAGCAACCGGCCGCAGCCAGCGGCCGATGACAAAGGTTAATTCCTCCGGGGATGACATCGCTCACATCCAGGGCGTGACCGGCGGCACCTTGTCGGCGCCCGGCGGCACATCGACAGTCTTGAAGTCCGCGGGGCTGACGATTTCGAGGTACTCCATGTCCTTCGAATAATCGAACAGGTAGTGGGTGATGCCCGGCCGCTGATGGATGACGTCGCCGGCCTCCACCAGCGTCTCCTTGTCTTCATACATGAAGCGCGCCCAGCCTTTCGTCATGATGACGATCTGAAAATCGCACAGATGCTTGTGCCAGCCGGTGCCTTCCTCGGGAGGCAGTTCGGCGTTGGCCTTGACCAGATGGCAGATCACCTGCCCGCCGGTGGCGTCGGCGATGCCGAGATCGCGGTACAGGAAGAAGTCGCGCAGACCCCCGCCCTTGAATTCGGTATCGCCCGGTTTGACGTGCGAGAATTTGCTGACGACGGCGTGCTGATTCATCGAAGCCTCCACGGTTCTTGTTCGCGAGATTCGCGACACGCGAAGTGCGTCCAAATTTTCGGCAGCGTCGCAGCGTCGCGTTCACGGCTGCATGTTGCTATGCGAAATCCGCGCCAGTCGCGTTGCGCTGCGGCGAACATCGATGGCGATGCGCCGAACCGCTTGCCCGAAGGCCGGAATCCGTCTTCAACAATTGCGCGAAGATGCTGCGGCAACGACGGCGCACCGCCCGGGGATGGCACCGGCTTGAGCAAAGCCTGCCCGAACCTTGGGCCCTTCCAGCAGGCAGAGGCGTCGCGCGCCTTGCCTAATATTCGACCTCG
>DATCXE010000053.1:0-2849 GCA_036565985.1 Bradyrhizobium sp. | reverse complement strand
GCGGGTGAAGGGATACCAGTCCCGCGTCAACGCCATCAATGCGCTCGAGCCTGAGCTTACGAAACTGTCGGACGAGGCGCTGAAAGCCCGCACCGCCGAATTCCGCCAGCAACTCGCCGACGGCAAGTCGCTCGACGATATCCTGGTGCCGGCCTTCGCCACCGTGCGCGAGGCCGCCAAGCGTACCCTCGGCCAGCGCCATTTCGACGTCCAATTGATCGGCGGCATGGTGCTGCACGAGGGCGACATCGCCGAGATGAAGACCGGCGAAGGCAAGACGCTGGTGGCAACGCTTGCGGTCTACCTCAATGCGCTCGCCGGCAAGGGCGTCCACGTCGTTACCGTCAACGACTACCTCGCCCGCCGCGACTCCGAATGGATGGGCCAGATCTATAATTTCCTGGGGCTCACCGTCGGCGTGATCGTTCACGGCCTCGACGATTCCGAGCGCAAGGACGCCTATTCGCGCGACATCACCTATGGCACCAACAACGAATACGGTTTCGACTATCTGCGCGACAACATGAAGTACCGGCTGGAGGACATGGTCCAGCGCGGCCACTTCTACGCCATCGTCGACGAAGTCGACTCGATCCTGATCGACGAGGCGCGCACGCCGCTGATCATCTCCGGCCCGCTCGACGACCGCTCGGATTTCTACAACACGATCGACACATTCTTCCCCAAGCTCGACAAGACAGACTACGACGTCGACGAGAAGCAGCGCACGGTGACGCTGACCGAAGGCGGCATGGAGAAGCTCGAAACCCTGCTTCGCGATGCCGGCCAGCTCAAGGGCGAATCGCTCTACGACGTCGAGAACGTCTCGGTCGTGCACCACGTCAACCAGGCCCTGCGCGCGCATACGCTGTTCAACCGCGACAAGGACTACATCGTTCGCGACGGCGAGGTGATCATCATCGATGAATTCACCGGCCGCATGATGCAGGGCCGCCGCTATTCGGAAGGGTTGCACCAGGCGCTGGAAGCCAAGGAGCATGTCCAGGTCCAGCCGGAAAACCAAACGCTGGCCTCGATCACGTTCCAGAACTATTTCCGCATGTACGAAAAGCTCGCGGGCATGACCGGCACGGCGCTGACCGAAGCCGACGAGTTGTTCGACATCTACAAGCTCGAGGTCGTGGAAATCCCGACCAACGTGCAGGTTGCGCGTCTCGACGAGGACGACGAAGTCTACCGTACCCAGAACGAGAAATACGCCGCGATCCTCGCCGAGATCGAGCGCGCCAACAAGCGGCTGCAACCGGTGCTGGTCGGTACCGCCTCGATCGAAAAGTCGGAAGTGCTGGCCGACTACCTCAAGAAGCACGGCTACAAGCAGATCGATTTCGGCTCGGAATCCGGGATGGAGAAGCTCTACGCCGCGGCGCGTGCGGGCAAGCCGGCAAAGCTGTTCGCGGTGTTGAACGCGCGTTTCCACGAGCAGGAAGCCTATATCGTCGCCGAAGCCGGCGTCCCCGGCGCGATCACGATCGCCACCAACATGGCCGGCCGCGGTACCGACATCAAGCTCGGCGGCTCGCTGGAAATGCGGATCCAGCAGGAGACGGGCAGCATCACGGATGAGGCCGAGAAGGCCAAAAAGATCGAACAGATCAAGGCGGACATCGAGCGCTTCCGCGAGATCGTGCTGAAGGCCGAGGATGTGGTCGAGGTCGAGCCCGCCAAGGGCTCAAAGCCGGCCAAGACCATGACCAAGCCGGGCGGGCTCTACATCATGGGCTCGGAGCGGCACGAATCCCGCCGCATCGACAACCAGCTGCGCGGCCGCTCCGGCCGTCAGGGCGATCCCGGCCGATCGAAATTCTTCCTGTCGCTGGAAGACGACCTGATGCGGATTTTCGGATCCGACCGGCTCGACAGCATGCTGCAGCGGCTCGGCCTGCAAGAGGGCGAGGCCATCATCCATCCCTGGATCAACAAGGCGCTGGAGAAGGCGCAGCAGAAGGTCGAAGCCCGCAACTTCGACATCCGCAAGAACCTGCTCAAGTTCGACAACGTCCAGAACGACCAGCGCAAGGTGATCTTCGACCAGCGCATCGACCTGATGAAGGACGAGAGCGTCGCCGAGACGGTTGCCGACATGCGCCACGCGTTCGTCGATGACGTGGTGGCAAAGCACGTCCCCGAGCATGCCTATGCCGAGCAGTGGGACGTCGCCGGCCTGAAGGAAGAGCTGAAGCGCGTGCTCGACGTCGACCTGCCGGTCGATGAATGGGCCAAGGAAGAAGGCATCGCCGACGAGGAATTGCTGGCGCGCATCGAGAAGCATGTCGACGAGCACATGGCGGCCAAGGTGGCGCAATGGGGCCCCGACGTGATGCGCTACGTCGAGAAAACCATCCTGCTGCAGACGCTGGACCACCTGTGGCGCGAGCACCTGATCATGCTCGATCATCTGCGCCAGGTGATCGGCCTGCGCGGCTACGGTCAGCGCGATCCCTTGCAGGAATACAAGTCGGAAGCGTTCAGCCTGTTCGAGGCGATGATCGCGCATCTGCGCGAGGCGGTGACGGCGCAACTGATGCGCGTCGAGATCGTGCCGCCGGAAGAGCAGCAGCCGGTTCTGCCGGCGATGGAAGCGCACAAGCTCGATCCCAACACCGGCGAAGACGAGATGGCGTTTGCCAGCGCCTCGCTGGTGCCGCAGGCCGGCGCCGCCGACCGCGATCCCAAGAACCCCGCAAGCTGGGGCAAGGTCGGCCGCAACGAGGACTGCCCGTGCGGGAGTGGCAAGAAGTACAAGCACTGCCACGGCAGATACGCCTGAGCCTATGCGGACATAGAACGGCAGGGCCGACACTGGTGCGACTGCGCGCCGTGTCGCC
>DATCXE010000051.1:0-8834 GCA_036565985.1 Bradyrhizobium sp. | reverse complement strand
GCCGCCCTGCGGGTGATCTCCGATCCGGCCAGCCGGTCGCTTCCGGCGATCGCCAAGCACGCCATCAAGCCGAACGGCGATATCGACCTCGGCAAGGTGCTGCGCGGGGTTGCGCGCAATCCCACCTCGCTGCGGGCGCTGGTCTCGACCGGCATCGATTTCAACCGCGCGCTGCGCTCGCTCCGCGGCTGCCGCGGCTTCCTGCACGGCGAAGACGGGCTCGCCGCCGCGAATATCTGACCCGCGCCAGGGTGGGGCTTCTCAGATTCCAGCCTCACGGTAACGGCGTGAAACCGAAAGAAAGGGCCCCGGTTCGCTGAGAACCCGGGGCCCTTGGTCTTTTGTGATCTTTTGCCTTGCTCCCGCTCAGGCGGCGGTGGAGGCCTTTTGCTGCTGCTTGGCCGTGGCAGCGGCGGCCTCGTCGTGGCGAATCTCGGACAGGCGCTTCTGCACCTCGGCCGAGAAGATGTACTGGGCCGGACGCTGGTTCTCGAGGTTGATCTCAGGCGCCATCGGGCCCGACGTGCGGACGCCGCGCAACGCGACCCACATCGCCTTCAACGGATTGACCAGGGCGGCATTGGCCGCCGTCGGCTCGTAGCCGCAATGGGCCATACAGTCGGCGCACTTCTCGTACTTGCCGGTGCCGTAGGTATCCCAGTCCGTGGTCTCCATCAGTTCCTTGAAGGTCTTGGTGTAGCCCTCGCCGAGCAGATAGCAGGGCTTCTGCCAGCCGAAGATGTTGCGGGCGGGCATGCCCCACGGCGTGCACTCGTAGCTCTGGTTGCCTGCGAGGAAGTCGAGGAACAGGCCGGAATGCATGAAGTTCCACTTCTTGCCCTTGCCGAGCGCGAAGACGTCGCGGAACAGTTTCTTGGTCTTGGTACGGTTGAGGAAGTGTTCCTGATCCGGGGCGCGTTCATAGGCGTAGCCCGGCGACATCGAGACGCCGACACCGAGTTCGGTGGTGAAGTCGAGGAACTTTGCGATGTCTTCGGCGGCGTGGCCGTCGAAGATCGTGGCGTTGACGTTGACGGTGAAGCCGCGCGCTTTCGCGGCCTTGATCGCGGAAACGGCGCGGTCGAACACGCCCTTCTGCGACACCGCCTTGTCGTGGTGGTCCTTCAGGCCGTCGAGATGCACCGAGAAGAACAAATAGGGCGAGGGCTCGAACAGATCGAGCTTCTTCTCCAGCAGCAGCGCGTTGGTGCAGAGCGAGACGAACTTCTTGCGCGCCACGAGGCCGCGCACGATCTCGCCGATCTCCTTGTGGATCAGCGGTTCGCCGCCGGGGATCGCCACCATCGGCGCGCCGCATTCCTCGGCCGCGTCCCAGCACTCCTGCGCCGACATGCGGCGGTTGAGGATCGCATCGGGATAGTCGATCTTGCCGCAGCCGACGCAGGCGAGGTTGCAGCGGAACAACGGTTCCAGCATCAGCACCAGCGGGTAGCGCTTCCGGCCAAGCAGCTTCTGCTTGATCAGATAACCGCCGATACGCATTTCCTTGAAGAACGGTATAGCCATTTGAGAGATTTTCTTTCTGGACTTGAATGCCCCGAAGTGGATCAGCCCGCAGCAGTCAGTTCGGCCGGAAGCCGGAACTCGATGTTCTCTTCCCTCCCGGGAAGCACCGACACCTTGACGGGTCCGATGCGCTTCAAAGCCTCGATTACGTCGTCGACCAAAACTTCGGGCGCCGAGGCGCCCGCCGTAATGCCGACGGCCTTTGCATCCTTGAGCCAGTCGGGATTCAACTCGCTCCCGTCGGCAATGAGATAACTCGCGACGCCGACCTCGGTGCCGATTTCGCGGAGCCTGTTTGAGTTGGAACTATTGGCGGCCCCCACCACCAAAATGACGTCTACCAGTTTGCTCAGATCCCTTACCGCAGATTGGCGGTTCTGTGTCGCATAGCAGATATCCCGGATGTCGGGGCCTTGAATATCTGTAAAACGGGCCTGGAGGGCCGAAATTATATCTTTTGTGTCATCCACGCTCAGGGTGGTCTGGGTGATATAGGCCACCGGGGTGTCTACCGGCAGGGTGAGTTCCGCCACGTCATCGACGTTCTGGACCAGCAAAACCGGTCCCGGAACCTGGCCCATGGTTCCCTCGACCTCGGGGTGGCCGGCATGGCCTATCAGGATCAGGGCCCGGCCTTTCGACATGTACCGTTTGCCCTGGTTGTGGACCTTGGTGACCAGCGGGCAGGTGGCGTTGAGCACCGGCAGGCTGCGGATGGCGGCCTCTTCCTCGACGCTGCGGGCCACGCCGTGGGCGCTGAACACGGTCACCGCATGGGGCGGAACCTCGGACAGATTCTCGACGAAGATCGCGCCTTTGTTCTTCAGGCTCTCGACCACGTATTTGTTGTGCACGATTTCGTGCCGTACGTAGACCGGCGGGCCGTACTTCTCGAGCGCCCGCTCGACGATTTCGATGGCACGAACGACGCCCGCGCAAAAGCCCCGGGGCTGGGCGAGATATACTTCCATGGCTCGTCCATTACACAAGTTGCAATAAGCACTGAACTCGCAGATTCACCCGAAGGCCTCCGTGCAGCCGGTCACACCCGGATACTGCAATATCCGCACCATGACCGGTTCCTGCAGGTAAGCCCCGTCCAAGCGCATGGAAGCAGGGACTATGTGTCAAATATTGTGCAGATAGGGAAGGTGTCTCGCGCAAAGGTTACCGAAAAAAGGTATCATGGAACCATTTCGCCTTTTGTCGCAGGGCGTTCTCCTCACGGGTTCGTCACTTTCTCGCCCCCTGAAGCGGTCTATACCGGCTCCCGAACGTCGTCCGGCCCGGGTCGGTCGCGCCGGTTGAATGCCGGCGGAAGCGACCAAAACAACATTAGATCGGCCGCGGGAACTCCGCTAGACAGCGGGCGTTTTCGCCGAGCCCCTTTTTCACCTTCAGAAAGAAACGAAGTGCTGACCAGCATTGTTGTCTCGATTGTCAGAACCTGCACGCGGTTTGCCACTTCCGTCGTCGTTCTCTCGATGGTCCTTGCGATCGGGGCGAGCTACTACGCGGCCCACAACTTCTCGATCAATACCGACATCAACAAGCTGATTTCGCCCGACCTCGACTGGCGCAAGCGCGACAACCAGTTCGAGCAGGCCTTCGACCGCGAAAAACTGATCCTGGCGGTCGTCGAAGCGCCGACGCCGGAACTATCCAGCGCGGCGGCGAAGGCGCTGACTGCAAAGCTGTCGGGAGACACCGGCAATTTCGAATCGGTGCAGCAGCTCGGCTCCGGCGAGTTCTTCGAGAAGAACGGGTTGCTCTTCCTGCCGGTGGAAGAGGTCGGCAAGGTCACAGGCCAGCTCGAAGCGGCCGCGCCGCTGATCGAGATCCTGGCCGGCGATCCCTCGATTCGCGGCCTCACCGGCGCGCTGGAGACCGGACTGGCCGGCGTCTCGCGCGGCCAGGTCAAGCTCGACAACACCGAACGCCCCTTCAACCTGATCAGCCAGACGGTCGAGAACGTCCTGGACAAGGGGAGTGCGACCTTCTCCTGGCGCGAACTCGTCGACGACAAGCCTTTGACCGACGCCGACCGGCGCTCGTTCATCGAGTTCAAGCCCAAGCTCGATTACAACGCGCTCGAACCCGGCAAGGACGCCACCGACGCGATCCGGCAAGCCGCGACGGAGCTGAATTTCGCCGGCCAGTACCAGGCGCGCGTCAGGCTGACCGGCCCGGTTCCGATCGCCAACGAGGAATATGCGACCGTGCAGGACGGCGCGATCGTCAACGGCGTCGGCACCATCCTCATCGTGCTGGTGATCCTCTGGATGGCGCTGCATTCGGGCAAGATCATCTTCGCGGTGTTCGTGAACCTGTTCATCGGCCTTGCCATCACGACCGCGGTGGGCCTGATGATGGTGGGGTCGTTGAACCTGCTGTCGATCGCGTTTGCCGTTCTGTTCGTCGGCCTCGGCGTCGATTTCGGCATCCAGTACAGCGTCCGCTACCGTTCCGAGCGGTTCAAGAACGATGATCTGGCGCTGGCGCTGGAGAACGCGGCCAGACGCTCGGCGGTTCCGCTTTCGCTCGCCGCGATGGCCACCGCCGCCGGATTCCTGTGCTTCCTGCCGACCGACTACAAGGGCATTTCCGAGCTCGGCAAGATCGCCGGCGCCGGCATGATGATCGCGTTCATCACCAGCATCACGGTGCTGCCGGCGATGCTGAAACTGCTCAACCCACCCGGCGAGAGCGACCCGGTCGGCTACGCGTTCCTGGCGCCGGTCGACGAGTTCCTCGAAAAGCATCGCGTCATCATCATCGTCGGTACGCTGCTGATGGTCGTGGCCGGTCTGCCGCTGCTCTATTTCCTGAAATTCGACTTCAACCCGATCAACCTGCGCAATCCGCACGCCGAATCGATCGCGACCTTCCTCGACCTGCGCAAGGATCCCAACACCGGCGCCAACGCCATCAACGTGCTGACCAATTCGGAGGCCGACGCCAAGAAGATCGAGGCGCGCCTCGAGAAAGTGCCTGAAGTTCTTCGCGTGATGTCGCTGGACAGTTTCGTGCCCGAGGACCAGCCGGCGAAGCTGAAATTGATCGCGCAGGCGGCCAAGGTGGTCGGGCCGGCGCTCGACCCCGACCAGGTCGATGCGGCGCCGACGGACGCCGAGAATGTGGAAGCGCTGAAGGGAACGGTCGCGAGCCTGCGCAAGGCCGCCGGAGACGGCAAGGGGCCGGGCTCGGTCGCGTCGCGGCGGCTGGCGGATGCGCTTGCGAAGCTTGCCGAGCGTGACCAGGCGACGCGCGACAAGGCGCAGGAGATCTTCATCGCCCCGATGAAGATCGTGTTCGACCAGCTCAAGAACACGCTGCAGGCCGGACCGGTCACGCTGAAGACGCTGCCGCCGGAACTGGTCAATAGCTGGCGGTCGAAGGACGGGCTGATTCGCGTGGAGGCGTTGCCGAAGGGCGATCCCAACGACAACGATAATTTGCGAAGGTTTGCGGATGCGGTTCTGGCGGCGGAGCCGAATGCGATCGGCGGGCCGGTGTCGATCCTCAAATCCGGCGACACCATCGTCAGGGCGTTCATTCACGCCGGCATCTGGGCCTTGGTGGTGATCAGCCTGCTGCTCTGGATCACGCTGCGGCGGATCAGCGACGTGCTGATGACGATGGTGCCGCTGCTGGTGGCCGGCGCGGTGACGCTGGAGCTTTGCGTGCTGATCGGACTGCCGCTCAACTTCGCCAACATCGTCGCGATGCCGCTGCTGCTCGGCGTCGGCGTGGCCTTCAAGATCTACTACGTCACGGCCTGGCGCGAGGGCCGAACCAACCTGCTGCAGTCCAGCCTGACGCGGGCGATCTTTTTCAGCGCGCTGACGACCGCGACCGCGTTCGGCAGCCTGTGGCTATCCAGTCATCCCGGCACCGCCAGCATGGGAAAACTGCTGGCGCTCTCGTTCGTCATCACGCTCGCCGCGGTGCTGTTGTTCCAGCCCGCGCTAATGGGCAAACCGCGCGATGTCGGGAAGTAGGCAGATATCGCCGACGTCGGCGGGCTGACCGGCGGCCTGCTTCTGACCGGGAGCGGCCTTGTGCGCGGCGGGCGCCGGGTTCGCCGCACCCGTCGTCTTCGGTGCTGCCGGCGCAGTGGCTGCAGTCGTCGGAGCCGAAGTCTTGGGAGCGGCGCCGACCGCGCCCTTCGGTGCGCCCTTGGCCATGCTGTTGGCGGGGCTTGAGGGAATCGGCGGCCCGACGCGGGTCCAGGTTTCGCCGCCGCAGAGGAACCCGAGCACGCAGCCTTGAATTTCAAGCTGGTCGGTTCCGACCGGCTTGATGGTCGAGCTGTAGAGCTGGCCATCCTTGGCGTTATAGACTTGGCCTTCCCAGGCATCGGCGCCCGGCTTCTTCTTCATTTCGATCAGGATCGGCATGCCGAGCGTCGGTCTGCTCTGCTTTGAGGCATCCGGATTGTTCTTGTCCTTGCCACCCGGGGTCTTTTCCCAGGCCACCACGCCCCACATGTTCCCGCTGCACTGGGCGACGCGAATATTGGCAACGCCATCGGCGACCTTCCAGTCGCCGGTCGGATCGGCGGCAAGGGCCGAGGAAAAACCTGCAGACAAACTGATTCCAGAATAAACTATTGTACGCGCGATCATTCTTGGGCAGTGCACCATGGTTCAAACCTATCCTTGAGGCAGATCATTCCAAATCGGGGGTCAAAACGCCGCATTGAGCGTTTTCAGTTGACGAAATGGCCATCAACCGACGTATGTAGCGAATGCCAAGTTCATATCTAGACGTTTCCGAGATGTTTGTGGAGCGGCAGGCGCAGCGCAGTTCCATGCATGCGCGCCATCTGAATGAGCAACTCGTGAGGGTGCTCAAGACCATCGGCTACGATGTGGGCTTTCAGAAGGGTCAAGGTCAGTACCTGTTCGATCGTGAGGGGGCCCGCTATCTCGATCTACTCAGCGGATTTGGCGTTTTTGCGATTGGCCGCAATCATCCTGCACTGCGCGCGTCGCTGAAAAGCGTCCTCGACAGCGATTTCCCCAATCTGGTGCAACTGGACGTCTCCACGCTCGCCGGCGTTCTGGCGGAACGCCTGCTGGAACATGTCCCATATCTGGACAAGGTGTTCTTTGCCAATTCCGGCGCCGAGACGGTAGAGGCCGCGATCAAGTTCGCGCGCGGCGCGACCGGCCGCCCCGGCATCGTCTCGTGCTCGCACTCGTTTCACGGCCTGTCCTATGGCGCGCTGTCGCTGATGGACGATGCGAACTTCCGCTCCGGCTTCGAGCCGCTGCTGCCGGGATGTGTGCAGATTCCGTTCAACGATCTCGCGGCGCTCGAGCAGGCGCTGTCGTCGCGCCAGGTCGCCGCCTTCATCGTCGAGCCGATCCAGGGCAAGGGCGTCAACCTGCCGAGTGACGAATTCCTGCCGGGCGCCGCCGCGCTCTGCAAGAAGTACGGCTCGATCTTCATTGCCGACGAAATCCAGACCGGCATCGGCCGTACCGGAAAGTTCCTTGCGGTCGAGCACTGGAACGTCGAGCCCGACATGGTGCTGCTGGCGAAGGCGTTGTCCGGCGGCCATGTGCCGGTCGGCGCGCTGCTGACGCGCAAGAGCATCTTCGACAAGATCTTCAACCAGATGGATCGCGCGGTCGTGCACGGCTCGACCTTTGCGAAAAACGATCTGGCGATGGCGGCCGGCATCGCAACGCTCGACGTGATCAAGCAGGAAAGACTGGTCGAGCAGGCCGCCAAGCGCGGCGCCGAGCTTCGCCTCGCGCTGACGCGGATGGTGCCGGGCTACGAATTGCTGAAGGAAGTGCGCGGCAAGGGGTTGATGATCGGCATCGAGTTCGGTCCGCCGAAATCGCTGAAGCTGAAGGCTTCGTGGAATCTGCTGGAGACCGCCAACAAGGGCCTGTTCTGTCAGCTCATCACGGTGCCGCTGTTCAAGGATCACAAGATCCTGACGCAGGTCTCCGGCCACGGCAGCCACACCATCAAGCTGCTGCCGCCGCTCGTGATCACGGAAGAGGACTGCAACTGGATCGAAAAGGCGTTCGACGACGTCATCGCCGCCAGCCACAAGGTCCCCGGCGCGATCTGGTCGCTCGGCAAGACGCTGGTCGACAACGCCGTGCGGAAGTCGGCGTAATCCGGGATTCGTAGGGCGGATTAGCGCAGCGTAATCCGCCGCAAACCTCTCCAGCCTGTGACTTTTCGGCGGATTACGCCTTCGGCTAATCCGCCCTACAGTGCTGTATGTCATCGATCGGAGAAACGAGCATGAGCAACATCACCGGCGGCTGTCATTGCGGTGCCATTCGTTATCAGGTCGAGGGCGAGCTGATCGTTCACGCGTTGTGTCACTGCAGCGATTGCAGGCGTCACGCAGGTGCGCCCGTGGTCGGCTGGACGATGTATGCCGAGGATGCGGTCAAGGTGACGAAGGGGCAGCCCAAGGTCTACGAATCATCCGAGCATGGCCGCCGCCATTTCTGCGCCGACTGCGGCACGGGGCTGTTCTACGTCAATGCGAACATCCTTCCCGGGATCATCGACATCCAGAGCGCCACCTACGACGACCCCGATGCCGTTCCGGCGATGGTGCACATCCAGACCGCCGAGCGGCTTAGCTGGATGGAGCGCGCGCACGAACTGCCCAGCTTCGAGCGCTATCCGCCGCAGACGTAGCGGCGCTGCTTGTCGTCCCTGCGAACGCGGGGCGACAATCTATCCCGTCGTCGCGCTCCGCATTGCGCCCTCGAACTTCTCGCCGAACTCGGCAAGCTCGTCCCTGGCGAGATCGCTGACCGCCCAGTAGTTCAGGCCGCGGTCGCTCCAGTGCCGGATGTTGAATCCCTGAACCGTGTCGATTTCAGCGGCGCGGCGCTCGGTATTGCTCGTTTGCGCGACGAACAGATTGATCACGTGCTGGCGCCGCTTGTAGACCACGGCGCCGATCGCGCGGGCGTCGACATAGTCGAGCCTGCCGCCGATCAGCGTAAAGCCCTGCGCGGTGAGGTCGACCACCGGCGGCGAGACGTCGAGCCTGCCGTTGAACCACGGCTTCACCGTGTGCTGGTCGGTTGAAATCACATCGGTGAGATGGCCGGCCTGCAGCGAGCGCAGATGCGCCGAGACCACCTCGGCCTGGATGCGCTCGGCGTCGTCGTTGCGCAGCACGATTGCGACCAGGCCCGTCGCCGCCAGCGCCGACACCGCCGATCCCATGGCGAATCCGCGCAGCACGGCGCGACGGTTCGGCACGGCGCGCGGTTGCGGTTGCGGCAGCGCCGCCTCGATACGCTGACGCAACG
>DATCXE010000050.1:0-5389 GCA_036565985.1 Bradyrhizobium sp. | reverse complement strand
GCGCATTTCGGCCGACGAGGTGCGCGATCTGTTTGCCGGACTGGAGCAGCAGGCGGCCGGCCGGCTGTGCTCATGGTTCAACGGCAAGATTGTAATCGAGCGTTCCGCCGAAATGCGTTACGGCGAACAGATTTTCGAGATCGACGTCTCTCTCGACGGTCTCGACTGGAATGCGCCGGATCTGGTTGATAGAATCGAGGATCGCTTTCACATCAGGCACGAGGAACTCTACACTTACGCCTCGCGCGGCCAGGAAGTCGTGTTCGTCAACGCCCGCGCCGCGGCGGTGGGCGAAGTCTCGCGATTGGGCTCCGAGACAAAATCTGCGTCATCGTCGGGCGCGTGCTCGCCGCGCAGCAAGCGACAGGCGTTCTTTGGCGGCTGGCGCGAAGTCCCCGTCTATGCGCTCGACGAGCTGCAGCCCGGGCATGCGCTGACGGGCCCCGCGATCATCGAGGCCGAGACCACGACCGTGCTGATCGACACCGGCGACCGCGTCACGGTCAATGCGTTGGGATGGCTCGATATTTCCCTGCGCTGATCGGTTTCAATATTTAATTTCAACAAGCCTGGTTTCGGCGCTATCATCGCGGCCGCTGGGTGGCGGCACAAGCTCCCGTGAGCTTGGCGTTCAAGGCCGTGTCGATGCATACAACAAGAAAAATCAGGCTGCTGCCAGCCTTCCTCGCCGCGTTGTTGTCGTTGTTGGCATGGTTCCCTGCCGTCGTGCAGCCGGCCCGGGCCGCCGGCGTGACCGACACCGAAATCCGCATCGGCAACATCATGCCCTACACCGGGCCATTGGCCGCGTTCGGTTCGATCGGAAGGGCGGAGGCCGCATACTTCGACATGATCAACGAGCGCGGTGGCATCAACGGGCGCAAGGTCAGGTTCATTTCCCGCGACGACAGTTCAAATCCCAGAACCTCGGTCGAGCACACCCGCGACCTCGTCGAGCAGGAGCGCGTGCACGTGATGTTCGGATCGTTCGGCACGCCGAGCAATCTGGCCACGCGAAGCTACCTCAATGAGCGGAATATCCCGCAGCTCTTTGTCGCCTCCGGCGACGAGGAGTGGGGGCATCCGAAACGGTTTCCATGGACGATGGGCTGGCAGCCGACTTTCCGCTCCGAGGGCCGGATCTACGCCAACTACATCCAGGCTGCCTATCCGAGCAGCAGGATCGCCGTGCTCTGGCAGAACGACCAGTTCGGCCGCGATCTGTTCCGCGGATTGCAGGACGGATTAGGCATCACCGCCAACCGGATCGTTGCTGATATCGCCATCGAGGCGGATATGTCGATCGATACCCAGGTCGACATCCTCAAGAACTCCGGTGCGGAAGTGCTCGTGCTCAACTGCGCGCCGCCGATCTCGGCGCGTGCCATCCGACGCGCGGCCGAACTGGACTGGCATCCCGTCGTCGTGCTGGTCAATGCAGCGGCTTCGATCGCGAATGCGCTGCGGCCGGCGGGGCTGCAGAATTCCGTCGGCGTCATCTCCACGTCGTTTCTGAAAGACGCCAGCGACACCACCTGGAAGGAAGACCCCGCCATCCAGCAGTGGCTCGCCTTCATGGACAAGTATTACCCCGATGGCGACAAGGATGATGCCTACGCCATCTTCGGCTATGCGGCCGCTGAAACCCTGGCGCAGGTGCTGACCCAATGCGGTGACGACCTGTCGCGCGACAACATCATGCGGCAGGCGGCGTCGCTGAAGAACTTCCAGAGCGCAATTGTGTTGCCGGGCATCAAGATCAATACCGGGCCGGCCGACTTCCACCCGATCAAGCAGATGCGGCTGGTGCAGTTCGACGGCAACGCCTGGCAGCCGATCGGCGACGTGATCGAGAGCGCGTTCGCCAGCCGGCCGGGTGATAATTGATGTGAACCACGCTCCGTCATGGCCGGGCTTGACCCGGCCATCAACGTCTTGTTCGCGGACGGAGAAGCAAGTCGTGGATGCCCGGGTCAAGCCCGGGCATGACGACTGATATAGACCGAGCGCCTACTTCTTCTGCCCGTAATTCAACAACCCGCCATGGCTCTTCGGCGGATGGGCGCGCAGGCCTTCCTCGTTGGGCTCGGTGCCCCAGCCGGGCCGGTCCGGCATGATGAGATGCCCATCGACGATCTCCGGCACGTGGGTGAACAGTTCATGGTCCCACGCCAGCCGGTCGATGTCGGTTTCCATGATGCGCAGGTTCGGCACAGCGGCAGAGAAATGGGCGTTCTGCATGGTGCAGAGGTGGCCGTAGAAATTATGCGGCGCGACGTTGACCTCGAAATGCTCCGCGGCGGCGGCGATCTTCATCGATTGCCACACCCCGTTCCAGGGCGTGTCGATGATGGCGACATCCATCGCCTGCTCGTTGAAATAGGGCAGGAATTCGCGCAGGCCCAGCAGCGTCTCGCAGGACGAGATCGGGTGCGGGCTCTGGCGGCGGATGTAACCCAGCGCCTGCGGGTTGAAAGTATCGATCTCCACCCAGAACAAGTCCATGTCCTTGATGGCGCGCAGGATCTTCAAATAGCCCTCGGTCTTGGCGTTGAAATTGAGATCGAGCAGCAGGTCGACATCGGGGCCGGCGCCATCGCGGATCGCTTCGAGGTGCATGCGTAGATTGCGCAGCACCGTGCGGTCGACGTTGATCTCGGGCTCGAACGGCGAGCCGAAGCCGGGCCGCCAGCCCTGCGGCTTGCCGTCGGTGTAGACGAAGATGTTCGTCTTCATCGCCGTGAAGCCCTTTTCGCGCACTTCGCGCCCGATGGATTTGACGCCATCGAGGCTGGTGATGGCCGGCTTGAAATACCCGGGATGGTTGATGCGCCAGGTCGCGCAGTGCGACCAGTAGACGCGGATGCGGTCGCGGATCTTGCCGCCGAGCAGGTCGTAGCAGGGTACGCCGAGCGCCTTGGCCTTGACATCGAGCAGGGCGTTCTCGATGGCGCCGAGCGCCAGCGCCACCACGCCGCCGGCGGCCGGCCGCGTCGCGGAAAACAATTCGGCGTAGATCCGCTCGTGCTGGTAAGCGTTCTTGCCGACCACACGCGCCGCGAGCCGCTCGATCGCCGCGGTCACGCCGGGCGCGCCAAACCCCTCGTCGTACTCGCTCCAGCCGACGATGCCGTCCTCGGTCATGATCTTGACGAAGTGGTAGTTCCGCCAACCGGCGTCGCAGGCAAGAGTTTCGACGCTTCTGATCTGGGTGGCCTTTTTCATGATTTTCCTGCCCCGGGGCTTGTTGATGTCGTTGGCCGAGTACAACAACGGTTTTCGGAGCGGGTCAACCGCGGGGAGACATTCCGTGGCCGCATGGTTCGCCCGGCGACGCGCGGCTTTGCCGCGCTCCGCACCATGAGGTGTTAGACCTCATCCTGGGGAGCCGCGAAGCGGCGTCTCGAAGTATGAGGCCACCGACGGTGCGGGAGGCTAAACCACCGGGCGAAACAACGTTGGTTTCTGCCGCTCGAACACCTGCCGCCCGTTCTTGAAGCCCATCAGCATATCGGGCAGTTCGGCAATTGCGTTGGTGCCGCTGTCGGTGTCGAGGATGATCAGGTCCGCGGGATTGCCCGGCGCGATGCCGTAATCCCCCAGGTTCATCAGCCGCGCCGGCAGATCCGTGACGAGGTCGAGGCAGGCGTCAAACTCGCTGATGCCGGCATGCGCGACGTTGGCGTAGAAATTCGCCATTCTCAAAAGCGAGGCGTCGCCGAACGGCGTGAAGGGATTGAGCACGTTGTTGGTCGCGACCGAACATAGAACGCCGTTCTCGACCAGCCGGTGCGCGGCCGTCAGCCCGCGCGGCACATTATGCGTGGCGTCGCGGCCCATCAGGTAGAGGTCGGTTGCGGGCAGCACGGTGACGGCGACGCCCGATTTGGCGAGCCGCGCCGTCGCGGCTTTCAGCCGGTCCGGCGGCAGCGCCGACAATTTGGTGGCGTGGCCGATGGCGACGCGGCCCTGGTAATTGCGCCGCTCGGTCTGCCGGCAGACTTCTTCGAGGTGCCACCATGACGGATCGAGGTCGAAGTCGAGATGCAGGTCGACATCGACATCGAATTGCTGCGCCAGGTCGAACAGCTTCCGGATATGCGCGTTCGGGTCGGTGTCCATATAGGGACAGCCGCCGATCGCCTCGCCGCCATCGCGCAGGGCCGCGATCAAAAACTCTTCGGCGCCGGGATCGTTGGTCAGGCCTTCCTGCGGAAACACGCAGATCGACAGATCCAGCGCCCAGGCGTAATCGCGCTTCAGCGCCTTGACCGCCTCGAAGCCGCGCAGCGCGATGCGCGGATCGATTTCGACATGGGTACGCATCCGCGTAGTGCCATGCACGATGGCGCGTTCGATCACGCTTGCGCCGCGCGCATAGACGTCTTCCACCGTGAAATCGCGCTTCATCGCCGCGACCGCGGCGATGGCTTCGGCGACGCTGCCATGGTCGTGCCCGCAGCGGCCGAGCAGGCAGGCTTTGTCGAGATGAATGTGGGTATCGACGAAGCCGGGCAGCACCAGTTTGCCGCCGACCTCGATCTCGGCCGCTTCGCAGGCGAGACGGGGTTCGATCGCGATGATGCGTCCTTCCGCGACGCCGATATCGACCGTGGATGCCGCGGACCGCGTCCTGGCGTTGCGGAAGATGAGGTCGAAGGCCGTTTTCGCGTTCATGGGGACCGGGAAGGGTGAAACTGGCGTCGACCCTAGCGGAAGGGCGCTTGTCAGGCAGCTCCAGATTGTGTGCAGCTTCAAGGCTCAATTGTTCAAATTATGTGCATGCAGTTTGCTCAACCGATTGTAGTATTGCGCATCAGGAGAAATCGCCATGTCCGTCGCTGCGGAAGCCGAACCAAAGGGAATGTCTGACGCCGAGGTCGTTGAGGCCTATCTCACGGCTTCCATGATTCCGGATCCCGACGCGGCTGCTGCCTACATGAAGCCCGGCACAATCATCACCTTCACCGGCGGACGGGAGTTCGATCACCCCCGCGGGCCGACCGGCTTCAACGCGCGGCGCTATCGCTGGGTCAAGAAGAAGATGGACCGCTTCGACGTCTGCCCCGGGACGGACGAGACCGTCGTCTACAGCATCGGCACGCTCTACGGCGAATGGATCGACGGCACGCCGTTCGAAGGCAACCGCTACGTCGATCGCTTCGTGGTCAAAGGCGGGCAGATCGTGAAGATGGACGTCTGGAACGACAGCGCCGAACGGATCCTGGTGCAGCGGGGAATCGAGGCGTGAGGGCGTCGCCGTCATTGCGAGCGCAGCGAAGCAATCCATCGCGCAGCAAAGCAAGTGTGGATTGCTTCGTCGCTTCGCTCCTCGCAATGACGGTGTGAGCTATCTCGCCCGCACCACCTTCGGCATCTTCACCACCCG
>DATCXE010000048.1:0-2698 GCA_036565985.1 Bradyrhizobium sp. | reverse complement strand
ATCGGTCCGGCCAGCGGGCGTGGCGCCGGCTGGCCGGGAATGGCACTGGCTTCAGGCGTCGCCGGCTCGACCGGCAGCGTAATCGGGCCCGACCGGGAGGCGAGCAGGCGCGTCACCTCGCGCTCGACATAATGCGCGAGCTTGCGTGCGCCGGCCTTGGTGAAAAACACGCCGTCGGAAGTACGGAGCTGGCGGATCTGGCCTTCGAAGTCGGGACCCTTCTGCAGGAAGCGGCCGGCTTCGTCGACAAAGCCATCCCAGACGTCGACATAGGTAATGCCCGCTTTGCCGGCGCCATCGCGGTACAGCGAGTCGAGGAACAGCATGTCGGATGTTCCCCTGGGGCCGCGGATCGCGGGCAGGCCGACCCACAGCACCGGCACGCCCTTGCTCTTGAGCACGCCGATCAACTCTTCGATCTTCTTGGCGTACAGTTCGACCCAGCGCTCGTCGCGGAATTCATAGAGGCCGCCGCCGGTGCGCGCGGACTTTTCCGGTGCCGTAGCGGGCGGCGTATCGTTTTCGGCGGAGTCGTCCAGTTCGGCATCGGCAGACTTGTCGCTCGGCTTGGCGGCGTCGGTTTTGGCGGCGTCGGTCTTGGCAGCGTCGGTCTTGGCGGCGTCCGTCGAGCCTTCCGGTTTCGGTTTCGCAGCGTCCGTCTTGACGTCTGCCTTGGCATCCGGTTTGGCGCGCGGGTCCTTCTTCTCGTCTTTCTTTTCGGTCTTCTTCTCGGCGGCGGCCTCACGTATCGCCTGGCGATCGTGCAAGCCGAGCATGACGACGATGGCGTCAGGCTTCTCGGTGGCAAGAATGCCCCTTGCGGCGGCGGCCCAATCGGCGGGTTCCCCGCGCGGCTGATACTTGATCAGGCCGGACACGGTCTTGTGCTTGCGGATGACGCCCATGTCCGGCTGCTCGGAATAGGCGTCTTCGAGGCCATAGCCGAGCCAGTCGGCCATGGCGTCGCCGACCACCAGCACGTTACGCTCGGGCACGGTGTCGCGCTTGGCGGGACCGGGCGCGCGGGAAAAATCCTGGCGCGGCGCTTGCGGCGACGGTTGCTGCTGCTGCTGGAACGGTGCGAAGAAGTCGCCGCCGAACCAGCCGCCGCCACGCTGGGGCGCCTGCCGCTGCGGCGGTCCACCGAAACCGCCGAAATTGAAGAACTGCGCCGAAGCCGGTCCTGCGATCCCAATCAGGAGCGCGATCGCAACCGCGAGCGCGACCAGCGGGCCGGTCTCGGTGAACACGCGCAAGAAGGACGTAAATTTCGGCATCCGGCTCGGTCGCAATGGATTCGAGAGACGTCAAGGATAGTAACGGAATCGGGCCGCAAGCGGGCAGATTTCACACCCATAAACCTGGGTTCCGGCGCCACCGTCAAGGCTCGCGCCGAATCGTGGTTTTCAGAAGCATTTTCGGGGCGAAAGGGCAGGATCCATAGCGTTTTCGAGCGAAGTGGGAACCGGTTCGCGTGAAGAAAACGCGTCAAACTAAAGGGCTCTACCGCCCTCGCAAGCGCTCGAGGACGTCCGAGGAGGCGAATCCGTCCGCGGGCGCCCCGATCGAGGCCTGGAAGCCCCGCAGCGCCTCACGGGTCATGCCGCCAAACTGGCCATCCGGCGTACCCTTGTAAAAGCCGCGCTGGGCCAGCAATTGCTGCAGTTCCAGCCGCTCGGCCCGCGACAGCACCCGTTCCTGCCGGGGCCACGGTTGCACGAAGGGTGCCCCGCCCCGCAAGCGGTCGGCGAAGTGGCCGATCGCCAGCGCATAGGCCTCCGCCGGGTTGTATTTCATGATCACCCGGAAATTCTGCAGCATCAGGAAACTCGGGCCCTCGGCGCCCGCCGGCGCCAGCAGATAGGCCTTTTCGGTCAAGTCCGGGAACGCCTTGTCGCCGGCGCGGCCGAGACCCAGTTGCTGCCATTGCGCAATGGTCATCGCCTTGGCCTTGTCCGCCAGCATGAAATTGAAGCCTTGCGGCAGCACCACCTCGTAGCCCCAGCTTCGGCCGGTCTGCCAGCCGTCCTTCTTGAGGTTGTTGGCGGTCGAGGCGATCAGGTCGGCCGGGTTGTCGACGACGTCGCGGCGGCCATCGCCGTCAGCATCCACGGCATAGCGCTTGAAGGCGGTCGGCATGAACTGGGTCGGCCCGAACGCGCCGGCCCAGGAACCGCGCATCTGTTCCGGACGCAAATCGCCTCGGTTGAGGATTTCGAGCGCGGTAAGGAACTCGTCCTTGAAGTAGGCCTGGCGGCGGCCGACGCAGGCCAGCGTCGCGGTCGATTGCACCACGTTGCGATCGCCCATCTGCGTCGAGTAATTGGACTCGATGCCCCAGATCGAGGCGATGATGAAGCGGTCGACGCCGTAGGCCTTCTCCACCGCGTCGAACTGCGGCTTGTACCTGGCGAGAATCTCGCGGCCCTTGGCGAGGCGGTTATCGTTCACGAGGATGTCGAGATAGTCCCAGATCGCCTTGGTGAATTCGGGCTGCGAATCCATCAGGTCCATGATGCGCAGGTCAGGCGTGAGGCCTGCGGTGAAACGCTCGAAATTCTCCTGCGTGATTTTGCGGCGTGCGGCATCGGGCCACATTCCGGCGATGCAATGGGGAAAGTTCGCCGCCGCCTGCCGGATGGCGTCAGCGGTCATCAAGGGGTGGCCGGAGGCACCGTCTTCGCCGCTCCAGGGCGGC
>DATCXE010000021.1:0-7007 GCA_036565985.1 Bradyrhizobium sp. | reverse complement strand
CCGGCGCGGCCGCGGCGCTGGTCGACCGCGGCGCGCGAGGCACGCACAGTCTCCAGCCGGGTCAGGCCGATGTCAGGCTCGTAGCGCGGCACGCGCGCCATACCGGAATCGACGACAATGCGCACGCCCTCGATGGTCAGCGAAGTCTCGGCGATCGAGGTCGCCAGCACGACCTTGCGGCTTCCCTTCGGCGCCGGCGCGATGGCGCGATCCTGCACGCTCGCCTCGAGCGCGCCGAACAGCGGCACGATCTCGACGCTCGCATCATGAACCCGTTCGGCGAGAAAATTCTGCGTCCGGCGGATTTCGGCGGCGCCCGGCAGGAAGGCCAGCACCGAGCCGGGATCGGTGCGCAGCGCGGCCGCGATCGCATCGGCCATCTGCCGCTCCAGCGGCGCATCGGCCTTGCGGCCGAGATAGCGCGTCTCGACCGGAAAGGCGCGGCCTTCGCTTTCAATCACCGGCGCATTGCCCAGCAACTTTCCGACCCGCGCGCCATCGAGCGTCGCTGACATCACCAGAATGCGCAGATCCTCGCGCAAACCCGTCTGCGCATCGCGTGCCAGCGCAAGCCCCAGATCGGCATCGAGCGAACGTTCGTGAAACTCGTCGAACAGCACGGCGACCACGCCGGTCAGTTCGGGATCGTCGAGGATCTGCCGCGAAAAAATCCCCTCGGTGACGACTTCGATCCTTGTGGCGCGCGATATTTTCGAGCCGAAGCGCACGCGATAGCCGACGGTCTCCCCGGCGCGCTCGCCGAGCGTTCGCGCCATCCGTTCGGCGCTGGCCCGCGCCGCGATCCGCCGCGGCTCGAGCATGATGATCTTCCGGTTCTTCAGCCAGGGCGCATCGAGCAGCGCGAGAGGCACCCGCGTGGTCTTGCCGGCGCCCGGCGGCGCGACCAGCACGGCGGTGTTGCTGGCCGCGAGCGTGCGCCCAAGTTCATCGAGCACCGCGTCGATTGGCAGAGGTGTATCGAAGACAGGTGGCAAAGGCTCTCATCCGTCATCACCCGCGAAGGCGGGTGATCCAGTAATCGCCGGCAGTTCTGGTTACGAAGACCGGGACTACTGGATACCCCGCCTGCGCGGGGTATGACAACCTTGCGACTACAAGCCCGGCTCGGACGCCCGGCCCACGCTCTCATAGGTGAAGCCTTGCGCCGCCATGTCCTGGGCACGATAGATATTGCGCAGGTCGACCACGACAGGCTGCGCCATCGTGCTCTTGACGCGATCCAGATCGAGCGCGCGGTATTGTACCCACTCGGTCACGATCACGAGCGCGTCGGCGCCCTTCACGCACTCATAGGGATCGTCGCAATACTCGATATCAGGCAATTCCTTGCGCGCCGCCTCCATGCCGACCGGATCGTGCGCGCGCACTTTTGCGCCCATGTCGAGCAGGCCGGTGACGAGCGGGATCGACGGCGCCTCGCGCATGTCGTCGGTGTCGGGCTTGAAGGTAAGCCCCAGCACGGCCACGGTCTTGCCGCGCAGGCTGCCGCCCAATGCATTGGAGACCTTGCGCGCCATCGCCCGCTTGCGGTTGTCGTTGACACCAAGCACCGCCTCGACGATCCGCAACTGCACATCATGATCCTGCGCAGTCTGGACCAGCGCGCGGGTGTCCTTGGGGAAGCAGGAGCCGCCGAAACCCGGCCCGGCATGCAGGAACTTTGAACCGATGCGATTGTCGAGCCCGATGCCGCGCGCGACTTCCTGCACGTCGGCGCCGACCTTTTCGGAAAGATCGGCGATCTCGTTGATGAAGGTGATCTTGGTGGCGAGGAACGCGTTCGCCGCGTACTTGATCAATTCCGCCGTGCGACGCGCCGTGTACATCATCGGCCCCTGGTTGAGCGACAACGGCCGGTAGATATCGCCGAGCACTTTCCGGCCGCGTTCGTCCGAGGTGCCGACCACGATACGATCGGGGAACTTGAAATCTCGGATCGCCGCGCCCTCGCGCAGGAATTCCGGATTGGACGCGACCACCACATCCGCTGCCGGATTGGTTTCGCGGATCAGGCGCTCGACCTCGTCGCCGGTACCGACCGGCACGGTCGACTTGGTGACCACCACCGTGAACCCGGAAAGTGCGGCGGCGATCTCGCGCGCGGCGGCATGGACATAGCTCAGATCGGCGTGGCCATCGCCGCGTCGCGACGGCGTGCCGACCGCGATGAACACGGCGTCGGCTTCGGCGACCGGCTTGGTGAGGTCGGTGGTGAAACTCAACCGCTTTGCTTTGACGTTGGACGCCACCAGTTCATCCAGCCCCGGCTCGAAAATCGGCATCTCGCCGCGCAGCAGTGCGGCGATCTTGCCGGCGTCCTTGTCCACGCAGGTGACCTGGTGACCGAAATCGGCGAAGCAGGCGCCGGACACCAACCCCACATAACCCGTGCCAATCATGGTAATTCGCATAATAACGACCCGTATCTGATGGTTAACGGCAACACCGATTTTGTTGGCGTCTTAGAGCATTTTTCACCAGAGGGGAAAGCGCAAAAAGCGCTCAGTCCCGGCATGTTGTTTGTATGGATAAAGGAGAAAGCAACGGATCGGGCCGAAGATGCGGCCACGTCGCACCAAAGAGGTACACCGATGACCTTAAACGGCACATCCGCCGGGACCGAGCGTTCCACCCGCATCGACTGGGTGGATTACGCCAAGGGCATCTGCATCGTCATGGTCGTGATGATGCATTCGGTGCTGGGCGTGGAAAAGGCGGCCGGCGACACCGGCTTCATGCACGCCTTCATCATGTTCGCACAACCTTTCCGGATGCCGGACTTCTTCCTGATTTCAGGCCTTTTTCTCGCCGTCGTGATCGACCGCGACTGGCGCACCTATCTCGACCGCAAGGTCGTGCACTTCGCCTATTTTTATGTCCTGTGGATGACAATCCAGTTCGGCTTCAAGGCACCGGGCTTCGCCGCCGAGAGCGGCTGGCGCCATGTCGGACTGCTGTATCTGGAATCCTTCATCGAGCCGTTCGGCACGCTGTGGTTCATTTATCTGCTGCCGATTTTCTTCGTCATCACAAAACTGTCACGCAACCTGCCTCCGCTCGCGATCTGGCTCGCGGCCGCCGCGCTGGAAATGGCGCATGTTGCGACCGGCTGGACGGTGATCGACGAATTCTCCGCGCGCTTCGTCTATTTCTATTCGGGCTACCTGTTTGCCTCCTACGTGTTCGCCCTGTCGGACCGTTCGCGGGAGAAGCCCGCGCTGGCGCTCGCCGGATTGGCGCTGTGGGTGCTCGTCAATGGCAGCCTCGTGATATCGGGCTTCAGCCATTGGCCGCTCGTCTCGCTGGCACTCGGTTTCGCCGGCGCCGGCGCCATCATCGTGATGGGTACGCTGCTGGCGCGCATGCAATGGCTGAACTTCCTGCGCTATTGCGGCGAGCATTCCATCGTCATCTACCTCGCTTTCTTTCTGCCGATGGCGGTAACCCGAACGCTCCTGCTGAAGACCGGCGTGATTGCCGACATCGGCACGGTTTCCCTGATCGTCACCGTCGCGGGCGTCGCCGGCGCGGTGGTGATCTGGCGGCTGGCGCTGGCGCTCCGCGCCGACTTCCTGTTCGAGCGCCCCGAGGCGTTCTGGATCGTGCCGAAGAAGGCGGCGCCGGTATTGCAGCCGGCGGAGTAATTCTTCCTCCTCCCGGCTGTCCTCGCCCGGCTTGACCGGGCGACCCAGTACGCCGGGCTCCATCGATTGAACACGATCGCCTTGGCGTACTGGATCACCCGCATTCGCGGGTGATGACCGGTGCAAGCGGGTGACGACGGGTGTGTATTCGGTTCAAAAACCACCTCCCAAGGCTGTCAATCCGCGCAAAAATCCCTAAATTTCGGCCATGCCGAAATCAGCCCCCAAAGCCACCGCGAACCCCGTTGCCTCCAAAGCCCCTGCCAAGGCTGAAGCGAAGGCGCCAGCCAAGCTCCCCGGCAAGGGCGACCATGTCTTCCTGGTCGACGGTTCCTCCTACATTTTCCGCGCCTATCACGCGCTGCCGCCCTTGAACCGCAAGTCCGACGGACTGCAGGTCAACGCCGTGCTCGGCTTCTGCAACATGCTGTGGAAACTCTTGCGCGACATGCCCGAGGATAACCGGCCGACCCATCTGGCGATCATCTTCGACAAATCCGAAATCACGTTCCGCAACAAGCTCTATCCCGATTACAAGGCACACCGGCCGCCGGCGCCGGATGATCTGATTCCGCAATTTGGGCTGATCCGCGAGGCGGTGCGCGCGTTCGACCTGCCCTGCCTGGAACAGGCCGGCTTCGAGGCCGACGACCTGATCGCGACTTATGCGCGGCTCGGCAGCGAACGCGGCGCCACCACCACCATCGTTTCCTCCGACAAGGACCTGATGCAGCTCGTGAACGACAAGGTCGTCATGTACGACACCATGAAGGATCGCCGCATCGGCATCCCGGAGGTGATCGAAAAGTTCGGCGTGCCGCCGGAGAAGGTGGTCGAGGTACAGGCGCTGGCCGGCGACTCCACCGACAACGTGCCCGGCGTGCCCGGCATCGGCATCAAGACCGCCGCGCAATTGATCGTCGAATATGGCGACCTCGAACAGCTGCTGTTCCGCGCGACTGAGATCAAACAGCCGAAGCGGCGCGAGGCGCTGATCGAGAATGCCGAGAAGGCCAGAATTTCACGACAGCTGGTGCTGCTCGACGACAAGGTCGACCTCGAAGTGCCGCTTGACGACCTCGCGGTGCACGAGCCCGATGCGCGCAAGCTGATCGCGTTCTTGAAGGCGATGGAGTTCTCCACCCTCACCCGCCGCGTCGCCGACTATTCGCAGATCGATCCGTCGGATGTGGAAGCAGATGCGGCGAACAAGAGCGGCGCGGGCGCAAAAGATGCGGCGTCTGCGGCACCGGTAAAAGGATTGGCCGGTGCGTCAGGCGATCTCTTTGCAGGCGCCGCGGCGCCGGCCGCGAAGCCGGGAGCGGCTAAGGAAGACAAGGCCGCAAGCCCGAAGGGTACACCGGTCTCGCTCGCCGCGGCGCGCGAGGAGGCCATCCGGAAGATCGCGTTCGATCGCAAGAAATATCAGATCATCGGCAGCCTCGATCAGCTCGAGGCCTGGATCGCGCGCGTGCACGATGCCGGCCATCTCGCCATCGAGGCGATGTCGGACTCGATCGATCCGATGCAGGCCGAAATGTCCGGCATCGCACTCGCGCTTGCGCCCAACGACGCCTGTTACGTTCCGCTCGCCCACAAGCAATCGGGCGGCGGCACCGGCCTGTTCGATGCCGGCCTCGCCCCGGACCAGATCAAGGCCGCCGACGCGCTGGCGGCATTGAAGCCGGTGCTGGAATCGGCAGGGATCCTCAAGATCGGATTCAATATCAAATTCAATGCCGTGATGCTGGCGCAGCACGGCATCACGCTGCGCAACCATGACGATGCGCAATTGATGTCCTATGCGCTCGATGCCGGACGCAACGCGCACGGCCTCGAATCGCTGGCCGAGCGATGGCTGGGCCACGCCGTCATCAACTATGGCGAGCTCACCGGCAGCGGCAAGAACAAGCTCACCTTCGACCAGATCGCGATTGACAAGGCCGCCGAATATTCGGCCGAAAGCGCCGACGTGATCCTGAGGCTATGGCGTGTGCTGAAACCGCGCCTGGCCGCCGAGCGCATGACGGTGGTCTATGAGACGCTGGAGCGGCCGCTGATCTCGGTGCTGGCGCGGATGGAGCGGCGCGGCATCTCGATCGACCGGCAAGTGCTGTCGCGCCTCTCGGGCGATTTCGCCCAGACCGCCGCGCGCGTCGAAGCCGAGCTTCAGGAACTCGCCGGCGAGCCGATCAATGTCGGCAGCCCCAAGCAGATCGGCGACATCCTGTTCGGCAAGATGGGCATTCCAGGCGGCACCAAGACCAAGACCGGCGCATGGTCGACCTCGGCGCAGATCCTCGACGAACTCGCCGAACAGGGCCATGAATTTCCGAAGAAGATTTTGGAATGGCGGCAGGTGTCGAAACTGAAATCGACCTATACCGACGCGCTGCCGAATTATGTCCATCCGCAGACCCATCGCGTGCACACGACCTACGCGCTGGCCGCGACCACCACAGGACGGCTGTCGTCGAACGAGCCGAACCTGCAGAACATTCCGGTTCGCACCGAGGATGGCCGCAAGATCCGCCGTGCCTTTGTCGCCACGCCCGGGCATAAGCTTGTGTCGGCGGACTATTCGCAGATCGAGCTTCGGCTGCTCGCCGAGATCGCCGACATTCCCGTGCTGAAGCAGGCGTTCCGCGACGGGCTCGACATTCACGCCATGACGGCATCCGAGATGTTCGGCGTGCCGATCAAGGACATGCCGAGCGAGATCCGCCGCCGGGCAAAGGCGATCAATTTCGGCATCATCTACGGCATCTCGGCGTTTGGGCTCGCCAACCAGCTCGGCATCGCCCGCGAGGAAGCCTCCGCGTACATCAAGAAGTATTTCGAGCGCTTCCCGGGCATCCGCGCCTACATGGACGATACCAAGGAGTCATGCCGCAAGAACGGCTACGTCACCACGCTGTTCGGCCGCAAGATGTACTACCCTGATATCAAGGCCTCCAACGCCTCGGTCCGCGCCTTCAACGAGCGCGCGTCGATCAATGCGCGCCTGCAAGGCACCGCCGCCGATATCATCCGCCGCGCCATGATCCGGATGGAAGATGCACTGGCCGCAAAGAAGCTTTCGGCGCAGATGCTGCTGCAGGTGCACGACGAATTGATTTTCGAAGTGCCCGAGAACGAAGTGGCAGCGACGCTGCCGGTGGTGCAGCACGTGATGCAGGACGCCCCGTTCCCCGCGGTGCTGCTGTCGCTGCCGCTGCAGGTCGACGCGCGCGCGGCGAACAATTGGGACGAGGCGCATTGAGGCTACCTCTTAACCTCGCCCCGCTTGCGGGGAGAGGTCGGAATTCGCGCGAAGCGCGGATTCCGGGTGAGGGGGTACAG
>DATCXE010000015.1:0-9331 GCA_036565985.1 Bradyrhizobium sp. | reverse complement strand
CCGACATGCTCGGCGACGACCTCGAGGCGTGGCTGGCGGAGTCCGCGCTGATGAAGCGCACCTTCCGCAATTGCGCGCTGATCTCGGGGCTTATTCCGCGCCGCTTCACCGGCGAGGAGAAAAGCCGCCGCCAGGTGCTGTTCTCGACCGACCTCGTCTACGATGTGCTGCGGAAGCACCAGGCCGACCACGTGTTGCTGCGCGCGGCGCGTGCCGACGCTGCTGCCGGCCTGCTCGATCTCAAGCGATTGGGTGATATGCTCTCCCGAATTCAGGGCCGAATCACCCATCGGGAACTCGATCACGTTTCGCCGCTCGCCGTCCCGGTGATGCTGGAAATCGGCCGCGAGTCAGTTTATGGCGAGGCGGCAGACGAGTTGCTGGCGGAAGCCGCGGAAGAACTCGTCAAAGAGGCGACAGGTTAGACAGGTACAACGTGACGGCAGCGGCGCAATCTTCGGGAGACGATCAAGACGTGCGCGCCTTAAAGGTTACGATCGCAGACGTAACGTTTCTCGCCGATCTTTCCGGCGCGCTTTTCTGGCAGGAGCAGCGGCTGCTCGTCGTCTCCGACCTGCATCTGGAAAAGGGCTCCAGTTTTGCCACGCGCGGCGTGCTGTTGCCGCCCTATGACACGGTGGCGACGCTGAGCCGGCTTGCGGCTGTCATCGCGCGGCACGATCCGCGCATGGTGATTGCGCTCGGCGACAGCTTCCACGACCGCCGGGCGCATGAGCGGCTGTCGGGCGACGACCGCGATGCGCTCTCGGCGATGCAGGCCCGGCGCGACTGGATCTGGATTTCCGGCAATCACGATCCAGCGCTGCCGTCCGATCTCGGCGGCGTTGTCGCCAGCGAAGTCGCGATCGGGCCGATTGCGTTTCGACATGAGCCGACCGGCGCGCCCGGCGAAATTGCCGGCCATCTGCATCCCAAGGCGCGCGTCGCTACCCGTGGCCGCTCGATGGAACGGCGATGTTTTGCCAGCGACGGCGAGCGCGCGGTGATGCCGGCGTTCGGCGCCTACACCGGCGGCCTGAGCATCCGCGACGCCGCGTTCGCAAAAATCTTCCGCAACGCCGGCCTGATGGCCCACGTGCTAGGCGACAACAAGCTCCACGCCATCGCCGCCTCGCGCTGTCATTGAGCGACCACACACGATGACCTCATCCTGAGGAGCCGCGGAGCGGCGTCCCGAAGGATGGGCCACGGGCCTCATGGTTCGAGACGCGCTTCGCGCTCCTCACCATGAGGGACCGTCTACGCCGCCTTCGCCTGCACGGCCTCGCAGAACTCGGCGAGCCGGTCCGCCAGTCGCAATGTTGCGGGGCTGGCATCGGGGGCCGCCACCAAAGCCACTTCGGTGCGGTCGATCGGCGGGAAACCATCCCTGGCGGTCAGCACGCGATGGTCGGCCTGGATGGCGATTTCCGAAAGAACGCTCAGGCCCATGCCGGCGGCGACTGCGGCCTGGATGCCGGCGAGGTTGGAACTGGTGTAGGTCATGTGCCAGGAACGCCCGGCGCTTTCCAGCGCATGGATCGCGCCTGCGCGGTAGAGACAGCCCGTGGGAAATCCGATCAGCGGCACCGAGCCGGTGCGCGTATCGCGCGGCCGGCTCTTGCTGGTGACCCAATGCACGCGTTCCGGCCACACCGCGATGCCGCCTTTCTCGCCGGCCGCGCGCTTGAACAGCGCCAGATCGAGTTCGCCGCGTTCGAGATCGCGCTTCAGATAGGTGCTTTGATCGGCGCGGACGTCGAGCCGCAGGCCGGGATGCGAGCGCGAGAATGCCGCCAGCAGTTTCGCCAGCCGATAGGCGGCGAAATCCTCGGGCACGCCTAGCCGGACCGCGCCCTCGCTCTCCGGGCGCGCCATCACGTCGCGAGCCTCTTCGGCGAGCGCCAGCAGCCGCCGCGCGTAGGAGAGCAGACGCTCGCCGGCTTCGGTCGGCGTCACGTCCCTGCCGTTGCGGTTGAGCAGCGGCTGGCCGACATTGTCCTCCAGCCGCTTGATCTGTTGGCTGACGGTCGACTGGGTGCGGTGGACGCGTTCGCCGGCGCGGGTAAAGCCGCCGGAATCGACCACGGAAACGAAACTGCGCAGCAGCTCCAGATCGAGCATCGTCATGCTCCATTTATAAATCAACTGATGATCAGTTTATCATTTAATTTCCAAATATCAAGGCGAGGGCCTAGATCATGGGCAAAGGAGACTTCTCATGTCGATCGCGCCCTCGGTCGCCGTATCCCGCGCCCGTTTCAATCCGCTGCCGCTCTATATCGGCCTGTTCTGCCTGCTCTGGAGCTTTGCCTTCGTCGCAGGCAAGATCGGCGTCACGGATTGTCCGCCGCTGATCCTGCTCACGGCGCGGTTCTCGCTTGCCGGAGTCCTGATCCTCGGCGTCACCGCGCTGCGCGGCGAGGCGTGGTCCTCGCTGACCTGGCGCGACGCCGGCATCTTCGCGATCCTCGGCGTCGCCAACAACGCGCTTTATCTCGGCCTCGGCTATACCGGGCTGCAGACAGTATCGGCCGGCATCGGTGGCCTGATCGTCAGCGCCAACCCGGTGTTTACGGCGATGCTCGCGGCGGTCTTTCTCGGCGAGGCGATGACCTGGCGCAAGGTGATCGGGCTGTTGCTCGGCATCGCCGGCGTCAGCTTCATCGTCTGGCATCGCATGTCGGTCGGCACCGATCACTGGGACGGCATCGTGTTCACGCTGGCATCATTGGCCTCGATCGTGGCCGGCACCATCCTGTTCAAGGTGCTGGCGCCGAAGGGCAGCCTGTGGGTCGGCAACGGCGTGCAGAATCTTGCCGCGGGCATCGTTCTGCTGCCATTTGCCTACACGCTGGCTGACGTCAGCGACATCGTGCCGAGCACGCGCCTGTTCGCCGCGTTCGCGTTCCTCGTGCTCGGCGGTTCGATCCTGGCCTATTTGCTCTGGTTTCATCTTCTGAAGGTGTGCGGCGCGACGGCCGCGAGCGCCTATCATTTCCTGATGCCGCCGCTCGGCATGCTGTTCGCTTTCCTCGTGCTGGGCGAACATGTCGAGTTTCGCGATCTGCTCGGGATCGTCCCGGTGGCGCTCGGCATTTATCTGGTGACTCGCCCCGCGGCATCAACATCGACCAGGAGGAGTGCGACATGAGCCTATCCATCACGCTGATCGGCGGCCCCACGGCGCTGATCGAGATCGACGGCTTCCGCCTCCTCACCGATCCGACTTTCGATGGTCCCGGCGACTATCAATTGCCGCACGTGAAACTGGAAAAGTTGACTGGACCCGCGATGAGCGCGCGTGACGTCGGCGCAATCGACGCGGTGCTGCTGAGCCACGATCAGCACTCGGACAATCTCGACCATTCCGGCCGTGACTTCCTTGGCCAAGCGCAGCGCGTGCTGACGACGGAGGCGGGAGCCAATCGGCTCGGCGGCAAGACCGAGGGTTTTGCCCCCTGGGCATCGACCGAGTTGAAGAAGGGCGGCCAATCGTTGACGATCACCGCGACGCCCGCCCGCCATGGTCCGGCCGGCATCGAGCCCCTGTCGGGGGACGTCATCGGCTTCGTGGTGCAGTCGAGCAAGGCCGGCAGCCGCCCGATCTACATCAGCGGCGATACCACCTGGTTCGATGGCGTCGCGGAGGTAGCAAGACGTTTCAAATGCAGTGTGGTGCTGCCGTTCGCCGGCGCGGCGCAGACCCGCGGCCCCTTCCACCTCACCATGGACACCAACGACACGATCGAGACTGCGCGCGCATTCCCGGATGCGGTGATCGTGCCTGTTCATACCGACGGCTGGGCGCATTTCCGCCAGAACGCGAACGATCTGCGCGCCACGTTCGACACGCTGGGCTTTGGGCCGCGCTTGCGGATTCTCCAGCCGGGCATCAGGACCGTTATCGAGCCGTCGCACGCCGCATAATACCTGCGGTTTGTCTGGTGAAGCGGCGTCCTGCAAGTTTTCAGCCTGGAGCCTGCGCCTGTCAGGTTCGTTGCCACAGCGGCTGGACAGAGCATGGCAAACCACAACAAGACGAATTCGAAGCACCACGCAAGTAACAGTTCCGACCACGCGAAGCCGGCGGGCAAGGCCGAGTCCGCCGAGCCATTCCGCTTTCGCAATGCGCTGAAGGCGCTCGGCCCCGGGCTGATCACCGGTGCGTCCGACGACGATCCGTCGGGGATCGGCACCTACAGCCAGGCCGGTGCGCAGCTTGGCTACGGCATCGGCTGGACCATGCTGCTGACGTTTCCGCTGATGGTGGCGATCCAGGAAATCTCTGCGCGCGTCGGCCGCGTCACCGGCCACGGCATATCGGGCAATGTGTGCCGGCACTATTCGCCCTCGCTGCTCAACGTGGTGGTGGCGCTGCTGTTCATTGCCAACACCATCAATATCGGCGCCGATCTCGGCGCCATGGCCGATGCCACCAGGCTCCTGATCGGCGGCCACGGCATCGTCTACGTGCTTTTCTTTGGCGTCACCTCGGTCGCGGCGCAGATATTCCTCGACTACAAGCGCTACGTGGCGGTGCTGAAATGGCTGACGCTGAGCCTGTTCGCTTATGTCGCTGCGCTGGCCTTTGCCAGGGTATCGTGGGGCGAGGCGCTGTCCGGCATCCTCGTTCCACGCCTGACCTGGAGCGCCGACTATTTCACCACCATCGTCGCCATTCTCGGCACCACGATCTCGCCCTATCTGTTCTTCTGGCAGGCCTCGCAGGAAGCCGAGGACCAGCGCGTCGATGCAGCGAAGCGGCCCTTGATCGAGAAGCACTATGGCGCGCAAAAGGAATTCCACCGTATCCGCGCCGACACCATCGTCGGTATGGCCTTCTCCAACCTGATCGCGCTGTCGATCATCGTGACCGCAGCGGCGACGCTGCATGCGGCCGGGAAGACCGATATCCAGACCTCGGCGGAAGCCGCCGAAGCGCTGCGCCCGATCGCCGGCGTGTTCGCGGAAGTGATTTTCGCCCTCGGCATCGTCGGCACCGGGTTGCTCGCCATCCCGGTGCTCGCGGGCGCGACCGCATACGCCGTCGGCGAGGGACGGCGGTGGCCGGTCGGACTCGCACGCAAGCCGAAGGAAGCTGCCGCCTTCTATGCCGTGCTGGCGCTATCGGCCGCAATCGGGATTGCGCTCAACTTCACTCCGATCAACCCGATCTCGGCGTTGTACTGGAGCGCGGTCATCAACGGCGTGCTCGCCGTGCCCGTGATGGTGCTCTTGATGTTCATGGCGCGACGCAAGGACGTGATGGGCCGCTTCGTGGTCGGCGGGCCGCTCTATTGGCTCGGATGGCTGTCGACGCTTGCGATGCTGCTGAGTGTCGTCGCGATGGGGGTAGGGTTTTTCGTCGGCGGGAAATAAGCGAGCCAAACCCTGCGACCTCATCCTGAGGAGGCGCAAAAGCGCCGTCTCGAAGGATGGGCTGCGGGCCTCATGGTTCGAGACGCGCGAAGCCGCGCTCCTCACCATGAGGATTGAGTTAATCCTTCCGGAACACGATCGAGGCCATCCAGCCGGTCATCAGCGCCATGAAGGCGGTCGCGAGCCCGTAGACGAATCCGTTCTGCCGCGCGGTGCTGGCGACGAACTGTTCGAAGCCGACCTTGACGATCTCGAACGCGGTGTCGGCCTTCGTCACCAGCGCGCCGTCGGCGAACAGTTTGATCTCGACATTATATGTGCCGATCGGCACCTCGGCCGGCAGCGGAATGCTGGTGCGGAACAAGGTCGGCGTCAGGAACGTCACCGCTGACGTCTCCTCGCGATACAACCCGTGCTGCTTGCGCAGCCGCACGAAGGCGCTGCGGAACGCATCGTCCGGAACGACGTCGGCGTAGTCGGGGCCGACACGCTGGGTCAGCAGCACATTGTTCAGCCCGATCTGCTGCCGCCGCAGCACCTGGGGCGAAGCGATGGCATCGAACGGGCGGTTCGAGAACAGCGCCAGATAGGTCGGGACTTTCAGGAATTGCCGGGAGTCGGTGTTGATCCAGATCCCGAACCTGCGCTCCTTGCGCCGCGTCACCATGTCCGCGCGCGGGCCGGCAACCGTCACGACGAGATCGTAATTGCGATTGGGCGGTGTGTTGGCGTCCTTTTCCACCGAGCCGAACAACACCAGCTCCTCGCCGGAATAGTTCGGCGTCACGGTGACGCGGTGGTTCGACACCGACACGATCAGCCGTTCGGCCTGCGCAGGCGAAATCGCCAGCGCGGCAGCCACCGCGAGACCTGCAAGCAAGAGGCTGAGGCGCAGGGTCATCCGGTGACCCCCGTTTCGCGCACGGTGAAGAGATCCTCGGGCCGGATCACCAGTTCGACGGCAAAGCGGATGCCGACGGCAAGAACCAGCAGGCCGAGCAGCAAGCGCAAATGCTCGCCGCGAATTCTTTGCCCGGCCCTGGCGCCGAACTGGGCGCCGGTGACGCCTCCGACCATCAGGATCAGCGCCAGCACGGCGTCGACCAGATGGTTGGTGACCGCATGCAGCATGGTGGCGAACACCATCGTCACCAAAGTGAGCACCATCGAGGTGCCGATCACGGTCGAGGTCGGCACCCGCAGCACGTAGATCAAAAGCGGCACCAGGATGAAGCCGCCGCCGATGCCCATGACCGCACCGATGAAGCCGATGACCAGGCCGATCGCGACGACGGGAATGACCGACAGATAGATTTTCGAGCGCTTGAACCGCATTTTCAGCGGCAGTCCGTGGATCCAGCCATGGCTGCCCGGGCGTCGCACGGCGGTCGCGCCGCCGCGCCGGGCTCGCAACAGCGCCCGCAGGCCTTCCCAGAACATCAGTCCGCCGACAGTCGTCAGCAGGATCACGTAGGATGTCGCGATCATGAGATCGAGCTGGCCGAGCGAACGCAGCAGCGTGAACGTCCAGACGCCGAGTGCGGTGCCGATAGTGCCGCCGCTCAGCAGCACCATCGCCAGTATCGGGTCGATGGCCCGCCTTCGCCAATAGGATAGTGCGCCTGAGAACGAGGAAGCCGCGATATGGCTCGCGACCGAGGCAACCGCGACTGCAGGTGCGATGCCGACGAAGATCAAAAGCGGCGTCATCAGGAAGCCGCCGCCGATCCCGAACATGCCGGAGACGAACCCGACCGCCGCGCCCATCGCCAGGATGAGGAAAACATTGACCGGAATGTCGGCGATCGGGAGGTAGAGCTGCACGCGCGTCCGCTTTTTTAAGCTTTGCCGCTGGCCGGCCGAGGCCGGTCAGGACGTGGTTTCTGTTGTATTTGACGGCAGCGGGGGCCGGTTCGCACATGCACCCTTGCGTGCGCAGGGCCGGTTCCCGCGCCCTTGCATAACTGAATTCGATGGCAGACGGGACTAAAAATGCCCGGCAAGGCAAATTTTTGCCTCGCATGCCCGCGTGGTTGTCACGACAGGCTGGTGCACCGGAGCGATCCGCACCCGCGTGGGCGGACGCGCGATGGACTCAGGGCTTGCCGAGGGGATCGGTGACGAGGTTCATCGCCAGCGCCTGCTGGGGGCTGAGCCAGCGGATGTCACGGGTCTCGGACATCGCCTCCACGATCGAAGACGAGACACCCATCTTCGTCATGTAGCCCAGCACGGCGCCTGCGATCCGTTGGGTCTCGGCGACCGGATCGCTGATGGGCTTGGTTGTGACAAACCGATGAACGCCGAGCGCCGAGCCCGCTACGCCGAACCGGGTCTTGCCGCCGGCATAGACGAGCACGCAGGCACTGGCGCAATAGGCAGCCTTGACGCGGCCCGAGGCATCGGGGATGCCGACCGCCGTCACCAGGCCGCGCGATCGGATGATCTCGCCCATGATCGTGGCCTGGTTCAAATCCCCGCCGGGCGAGGAAAGCAGGACCATGTCGCCGGCGGTCAGCCGGGACTGGTCCAGCCGGTCGCGAAACGCGTTCGCCGCGGCAGGCCCGATCGTTCCGCTGACAAAGAGGGCGCGGCGGCCTTGGCCGTTGCCGTCCAGGTCGGCATTGGCGATGGCCGAGAAGGTCATGCTCGGCGAGATGTACTGGTCTTTCCAGTAGTCCCACGCATCGGGTTGCGACAGGTCCTGGTAGGCGCGGATGGCCACCCCGGAAACCAGCAGGACGAAGATGGCGATCGACCAGAAACTCCGCTTGCGGCGGGGCGCCTGAGCTGGCGGCGGCGGAGGCTGGTGGCGCGGAATCCGCGGCGCCGTGACCGAAGGGCCTGTCGGCGACCTCCGGAAGTTCTCCCCGCTTTGGCTATCCTGGTCTGACAAGAAATCCTCTTCGCACGCCGAGCCGATTGGGCGGATCGGGCTGGTTCGATCCGCTACAGCAATTTATGGCCGGGGAGAGGGCCGTGCCAGCGGGCCGGCCGTGACTTACGTAATCTTAATTCGCGGCTGCGGCGCGCTTGGTCACGGCCTGCCTAGCGGCGGCCTTGGCCGGGGTGGCCTGCACGGGGACCGAGTCCCATCCGCCGGCCGGCGCGGCCACATTGACGGCGTCGTCGGGCTGGGGCTCTACCGTAAAGGTCTGGATCGCGAGCCTCGCTGCCGCCAGCGACTGGGCGTCGAGGCGCTTGGCGATATCATCCCGCTTGCGGCCGGAGTCCGCATCGCCCTGGGCCGCGGCGAGGCTGAACCATTTGTAGGATTCGGCGAGGTTCTGTTCGACGCCGATGCCGCGGGCATAGAGGATACCGAGGTTGAACTGGCTGTCGGCGACGCCGCGATCGGCAGCCTTCCGGAACCATTGCGACGCGCTCTTGTAGTCGGCGCCCTTGCCGCCGCCATCGGCGTCGAGCACGGCCAGGTTATGCATCGCCTTGGCATTGCCGCGTTCGGCCGCCTGCAGATAGTAACGCCGCGCGATATCGACGTCCCGTTTTACGCTGAGGCCCTTCTCGTAGAAGGTGCCGAGCCGGAAGACTGCGGGCACCACGCCGGCCTGCGCCGCGCGGTCATACCATTTGGCGGCTTCGTCGAGGTTCGGGGCGATGCCTTTGCCTTCGGCGAAACGCAGGCCGATCTCGTAGGCCGCCCCCGGATCGCCCCTCATCGCGGCGGTGCGCAGCGTCAGGCCGCCGATGGCGTCAGGCAGCCGCTCGCCCGGGGGCACCGATATCGTCGTGGGCCTGGGGCCGGCGGCGGGCAGCGTCGGGATCGCGTTGGTGATGTCACTGGCAGCGGATACCGCGGCCTGCTGCGGGATCAGGAGCCGAGCGCTGTCCAGCGTGTTGGGCGCCGAGGAATTGTTCGATTGCTTCTCGACCGGTGTCGGCGAGATCATCGAGGGCGGGGTTGCCGCCGGCGCCGCAGGCTTGGCGG
>DATCXE010000839.1:0-7098 GCA_036565985.1 Bradyrhizobium sp. | reverse complement strand
CGGCCGAAGGCCCCGGCGCCCAGACCAGCTTCCGCTCTGGAATGGGTTTTGGTCTGGGATCGAACCAGCCCGCGCTGGAAATCCAGCCGGCCGACTATGAGGCGTTCGAACGGCTGCTTGGCGAAGTCCAGGCCGCCTGGTCGAACGAGGATGTCGCCAAACTGCATACGCTGGCGACACCCGAGATGGTGTCCTACTTCTCCAAGGATCTCGAGGAGAACAAGGCCCGCAACGACGTCAACAAGGTGTCCGACGTCAAGCTGCTGCAGGGCGACCTCGCCGAAGCCTGGCGCGAAGGCGAGACCGATTACGCCAGCGTGGCGATGCGGTTCTCGCTGGTCGACAAGACCCTGGAGCGCACCACCGGCCGCGTGGTCGCGGGCAGCGAAGCCCCGATCGAAGCCACCGAAGTGTGGACCTTCGCCCGGCGGCGCGGCAGCGACTGGGAACTCTCCGCGATCCAGCAGGCCAGCTGATCGCCACAACGTGACAAGCAAGGCGCTGCGGTTCGTTCCGCGGCGCCTTTTTCTTTGCCCGCACGAGATAACGTGTCGCGGACGCGGTGCGGCGTACTCCCGGCGATGCGAAGCGTCGTCCGGTGACGCTGCACCGCAGAGCCGGGACACGGCCGACCGCCGGCGTCTTATTGATTCCACGATGCTGGCGCCGGAATATCGGCTGTCGTAGCGGGTTGATGACACCGAACAAGAAACAGGGAGAAACGACATGAACAGCTTCGCCAGGATGATCTCGCCGGCATGCCTTGCGGTTGCCGCCATTTCGGCGCTCGCCGGCGCGCCCGCGCGGGCGCAATCGGCCGATACCAGTTTCTTCCTGACCAGCAGCGGCATCGGCAATGGCGGCAACCTGGGTGGCCTTGCGGGCGCTGACAATCATTGCCAGACGCTGGCGCAGGCCGCTGGCGCCGGCGGGAAGACCTGGCGTGCCTATCTCTCGACGCAGGCCGCTGACGGTGCGCCGGCCGTGAATGCGCGCGATCGCATCGGCAAGGGGCCGTGGAAGAACGCCAAGGGCACCGTGGTCGCCAAGGACGTCGCCGACCTGCACAGTGCGAACAACAACCTCACCAAGCAGACCGCGCTGGGCGAAAAGGGCGAGGTCATCAACGGCCGCGGCGATACGCCGAACCGCCACGACGTGCTGACGGGATCGCAGGCGGACGGCACCGCGTTCGCGGCCGGCGAGGACCGCACCTGCAAGAACTGGACGAGTTCGACGCAAGGCGCGGCAATGGTCGGACATTCCGACCGCCTCGGCCTGCGCGACGACGACGCCTCGAAATCCTGGAACACGTCGCATCCCTCGCGCGGCCCGGATGGCGGCTGCTCGCAGGCCGACCTGAAGAGCACCGGCGGCGACGGACTGCTGTATTGCTTCGCGGCGAACTGACGGGGAGATGAACGTAGCCCGGGTTTGCGCTTCGCTGTACCCGGGCCACGAATCCTTAGGCTTTTTTCTTCGCGCGCTTCTTGACGGTCTTCTTGACGGATTTCTTTGAGGCTTTCTTCGGGGTTTTCTTGGCGCTCTTCTTCTTCTTCTTGCTGGCGGTGAGGTAGGCGCCAACGTTTTTCGACGAATGACCGACGGCGGCCACCGCGGCTTTCAGTTTGGCCGGCGTGACCTTGAACTTCTTCGACCAGTAGCTGACTTCGTAAGGCTGGCTCACCGCGATCCGTGCACGGTCGGCGGCCTTGTGCTTCTGCAGCTTGAGATAGGCCTCTACGTTCTTCGCGGAGCGTCCCGCTTTCTTGACGGCGGCCTTCAGTTTTGCGGGCGTGATCTTGAATTTCTTCGACCAGTAGGCGACCTCGTAGGCCTCGCTCAGCGCGATCAGCCCACGATCCGCTCCGCCGCGCTTCTTCTTGTCGTCCGCCATCCCGTTCTCCTGTGGTGTTGAGAAATTCGACGCCTGAAAACGCGAGCAGCGTAACACGCTCTCTCGCATTCGGACAGATTTTGGCTGTGGAGATCTGTGCGATCGGCCGACGATGTTCTGCGCGATGCGCCCGGCCGCTCGTTCCCGGGGATCAACGTGACGAACCGAAGCGGGAATGATTTGTTAGGCTTGTCAGATAGCCATCAGGAGGCACCCGGCGATGCGTTACGAGCTCTACTACTGGCCGAGTATTCAAGGCCGCGGCGAATATGTCCGCCTCGCGCTCGAAGAAGCCGGGGCCGGCTATGCTGACGTTGCCCGCAGCGGCAACGGCATGGCCACGATGACGCGGATGATGAAGGTGGAGAAAGGAACCCCGCCGTTCGCGCCGCCATTCCTGAAAGCGGGAAAGCTCGTGATCGGGCAGACCGCCAACATCCTGTTCTATCTGGGATCGCGCCACGGACTGGCGCCGAAGGCGGAGGCCGGCAAATTGTGGGTGCACCAGCTGCAGCTCACGATCGCTGACCTCGTGCTCGAAATCCACGACACCCATCATCCGCTCGGACCGTCACTGTATTACGAAGACCAGAAGGCCCCGGCGAAAAAACGCTCCGAGGAATTCTGGCAGGAGCGCGTGCCGAAATATCTGAACTACTTCGAAGCTCTGCTGGAGGCCAATGGCGGCACTTACATCACCGGCCGTCGCCTGACCTATGTCGACCTCTCGCTGTTCCAGATCGTGGAAGGACTGCGCTACGCTTTTCCAAAGCGCATGAAGGCGTTCGAGCCGGACATTCCGGGACTGGTTGACCTGCGCGACCGCGTTGCGGCGCGGCCGAACATCAAGGCTTATCTGGCGAGTGACCGCCGGATCGATTTCAACGAGGAGGGGATTTTTCGGCGGTACAGGGATTTGGATGGGTGACTCTGTCATTCCGGGATGGGCCGTTAGAACCAGACCTCAGGTACGCAATTGCGCATCGGGGAATCTCGAGACTCCGGGTTCGCGCTTTGCGCGCCCCGGAATGACGGCGTCGTCGTTACATGCTCCTGCCATCCACCGGCGTCATCTTCAGTTTTGACAGCTCGATGCCGTCGATGCAGCTCACGTTCAGAGCGATCACGTCCGACCCGTCGGGCTTCTTGCCGCGCGCAAAGACGTCGACGCCGCAATCGACGCAGAGCTGGTGGTGGATCGCGTGCTTGTTGAAAAGATATTCCTTCAGGTTTTCCTCGCCGGCGCGGAGCTGAAAACTCTTCGGGTCGAGGAAGGTGAAATGCAGCCCCTTCTTGGTGCAGATCGAACAGTTGCAGGCCGTCACCATTGAAAGATCCGTGGTGCATTCGAAACGCACCTGGCCGCAATGGGAGCCGCCGGTATAGGTCTTGCTATCGGGCATCCGTGTCCGCCATCGTTGTTGTTCACCAGAGTCCAGGCACCAGACGATACCGCACGCGTGCGGCGTAGTCAGCATAATCGGGCAGGCCTTCGACCAGAGCGCGCTCCTCGATTCCGGCGCGAATGGCGAACAGGACGACGAAGAGCGGTGCGAGCGCCAGGCCCCACCACGATCCCAGCAGCAACGGCACGCCGAGGAAGAACAGCATGACGCCGCTGTACATGGGATGTCGCACAAAGGCATAGGGCCCGCTGGATACGACGCGGTGATGACGCGCCACCTGCACCTTCACGACAGGCGCGGCAAAGGAATTCTCGCGAAACACCCACATGATGAAGGCGGTCGACAGCAGGTACATCGCAAGCCCCAGCACCTGCAGCAGCAACGGAACCCCTGACGCGTGCGCGCGCCGATCGAGGCCGATGGCGATCAGCCAGACCAGTACGGCCACGATGAAAGCCAGCATGAACTTCTTGTCCGCGGCCGGCTGGCCGGCCTGAAAGGTCGGCCGCAGGCGCTCGGCGAGCAGGGCGGGATCGGTCCTGGCAAGCCACAGTCCGCTGGCGGGACCGAGGATGGCGCTGGTAACCAGAAACACCCATGCCGCCGGCCAATGCAGCGTGCCCGCGACAGCGAACAGCAGCGCGCCCATTGCGACGACGAAGATGGTGTTCTGCAGCAGGAGCTTTGCGATCATGCGCGGGTTCCTTCACCCACGGCATGATTGTGCGCTTTTTCGGCGAACTTGCGGCGTTCGGTAGTCGAGGCCTGCAGGGCAGGCCTGCGCGCCGTTACGCCAGCCGGTCGATCCGCGTTCCCTGTCCGGGCGGCAGCGGAGCAAGCGGCATCGGCCGGGCCGAGCGCGTGCCGTCGGCGGGAGCGCCGTTCTGAACGTCAGCGGCATTGGCGGGGGCCTTGAACACCGGGACTTCAGGCGGTTTGACCACCACCGTAGCGGCGATATCAGACACGTTCATCGGAACCATCCTCTTCGTTCTCGCCGACACTGGCCGGTTTGAAACGAACGATTGGTGAATTTGAACGCCTGCTGTCGCGCCAACGCCCGCCGATCGCGATCGATGGTGAACGCGGGGCTCAGGATTTCATTAGAATTGTACGGGCTCGGATGCGCCGGTGTTCCGGCCGGCGTGGCGCGCTATTCGTCCTTGCCGCGCGTCACCACGATCGAGGCCTCTTTCCTGGTGCGCGTGCATTCCATGTTGAGGCGGCGGAAGCGCATGGAGACCTTGTCGCCGCGCAGTAGGCCCATGCGCTTGATGCAGCGCGAGGTGCCGGTCAGCGCGTCGGACTTCGGAATCGTGAAGATGATGGCGCCGGCGGATGCGACGAGAGCGAAGAACTCCGGCTTGGGCTTGCGGTCCGCCTTGGCATAGAGCTCGATGGAGTAGTTGTTGCCGCGACACCCGATCGACAGCTCCCTCGCTGCCGGATGCGACAGATAGATCATCTTGCCGGTATTGACGCTGACCTTGATGCCGTCGATCTGGCTCCTCAACTCCTTGGCGATATCCTCGCAGCGATCGGCCCGCGCGGGCGAAGCGCTGAACGCGGCGAGCACGGCCAGCGTCGCGGCGAGCAGGGTCGGTCGGCGAAGTCGTGATCCCAAAGCCATTGGTGAATGCCCCTTTGCGTCATTGAAACCCGCGCGCGGATTTCCTGCAAGGGCGGCGGGCGGAAGTCAACTTGATCTTGATGGTCGCGTTAGACCCCGTGGAGGAAAGCGACGCCGAAGCCGATCACGGCCATCGCCCGTACAGGGTGAGCATCGTTTTCGTGCGTGGGTTAGAAGCAATCATAGATTTCATACTGTAGAGGTACTACCAGTAGACGGATTATGATATCTTTTCAAGCCATACAGAAGTATGGTATCATATACATATATGTAGAGCCCGATGTCTGACTTTGAATAGGACGCCGCAAAAGACGAGATCAACCGAAGCAAGCATGGCGTCAGGTTCGAACTTGCCCAGCGCGCATTTCTGGATCCTTTGCGTCTGGTTGCCGAAGACCTTGGACATGGTGGCGGCGAACGGCGCTACTTCTGTTTCGGCAGGATCGAAGACACCGTGATGACGGTGCGCTTTACGTGGCGGAACCGGAAGATCAGGATTTTCGGGGCGGGCTATTGGCGTAAGGGAAAGTCAATCTATGAAAAAGCCAACGGTAAAATACAGCCAAGGTGAAATCGGCGAGGTGAGGGTAATCGAGGACTTCTTGCCATCCCCTGACAAGCTCGTGCTGCGCGAGGACAATGTGAAGGTGACACTGAGCCTCTCGCAGCGTTCGGTGACGTTCTTCAAGCGCGCTGCGCAGAAGCGCCGCGTGCCCTATCAACGCATGATCCGTGCGTTGGTGGATGCTTACGCTGAGAAGCAGGGCGGTAAGGGGTAGGCCGATGCTGGAATCGGTCCTTTCTTAGGCCTCCCGGAACCTTCCCTTTGTGCGAAAAATGCTTAGAACGGGTCTATCGCCGCAGCGGCTTTTTGGGGCCGCCGCCGGATTCCAACCCGAGATCATGCCATGAACGCCCCGACTGCTTTTCCCGACCAGAAGCCTGTTCCGCCCTACAAGCACACGCCGCTGTTTCCGCTCGGCGCTGACACCACGCCCTACAAGAAAATCACGGCCGAGGGGGTGCGGGTCGAGAAGGTCCTGGGCAAGGACATGCTGGTGGTCTCGCGCGAGGCGCTGCGGGCGCTCTCGGAAGCCGCCTTCGGCGACATCAATCATTACCTGCGGCCGGGGCATCTCAAACAGCTGCGCTCGATCCTGGACGACAAGGAAGCCAGCGACAATGACAAGTTTGTCGCCTTCGATTTTCTGAAGAACGCCAACATCGCCGCCGGCGGCGTGCTGCCGATGTGCCAGGATACCGGCACGGCGATCATCATGGGCAAGAAGGGTTGCAACGTCATCACCGACGGCGACGACGAAGCCGCGCTGTCCGAGGGCGCGCGCGACGCTTACTTGCGCCGTAACCTGCGCTATTCGCAGGTCGCGCCCTTGACGATGTACGAGGAAAAGAACACCGCCAACAACATGCCGGCGCAGTGCGAGATCTACGCCGAGGGTGGCACTTCAGAAATAGACTCGGCCTACAAGTTCATGTTCATGGCCAAGGGCGGCGGTTCCGCCAACAAGAGCTTTCTGTTCCAGGCAACGCCTTCGGTGCTGACCAGGGATCGCCTGCTGGCGTTTCTTAAGGAGAAGGTGCTGACGTTGGGCACGGCGGCGTGCCCGCCATATCACCTCGCGATCGTGATCGGCGGCACTTCGGCCGAACTCTGCATGAAGACCGTAAAACTTGCTTCCGCCCGCTATCTCGATGCGCTGCCGACCCAGGGCTCGGCCGACGGCAACGCGTTTCGCGATCTGGAGATGGAGCAGGAGATTCTGAAGATGACGCAGTCGCTCGGCGTCGGCGCGCAGTTCGGCGGCAAGTATTTCTGCCACGACGTACGCGTGATCCGGATGCCGCGTCACGGCGCCTCGCTGCCGATCGGGCTCGGCGTGTCCTGCTCGGCGGACCGCCAGGTGCTCGGCAAGATCACAAAGGACGGCGTCTATCTCGAAGAGCTCGAGCATAACCCGGCGCAGTATCTGCCCGCGATCGAGCAGTCGCTCGGCGGCGAAGTCGTGAAGATCGATCTCAACAAGCCGATGAAGGAAATCCTGGCGACGCTGTCGCAGTATCCGATCAAGACGCGGGTCTCGATGACCGGCACCATGATCGTGGCCCGCGATTCCGCGCACGGCAAGCTGCGCGAGCGGCTGGGG
>DATCXE010000830.1:0-10030 GCA_036565985.1 Bradyrhizobium sp. | reverse complement strand
GACGCCGCTTCGAAGCACCAAGGGGAGAATCGCTGTCGCATTCGCGGTCTCCGACAGCGGGATCGGCCTTACGCTCGCCGAGATCAAACGTCTGTTCCGCCCGTTCTCGCAGGCCAACGTCTCCATTGCATCGCGCTTCGGTGGCGCCGGGCTCGGTCTGGCGTCGGTCAAGCAGCTGGCGCGGGCCATGGGGGGCGACATCGCCGTCACGCAACGGCGCGGAGGAGGCACCACGTTTACGTTCACCGTCGCGATGTCGCCGGCGGAGACGATGGCGAACGCTGCATCCAGCGCCGCTGGCGATGTGTCGGTGGCGTCGCCGTCATCGCTGCGGCTGCTCAGCGTGGAGGACAATCCGTTCGGCCGCGTCGTGCTCAACGCCATTCTGAGCGAACTCGGTCACCAGACCGAATTCATCGGTCAGGGCGAAACGGCGCCGGAACGGCTCGCGCAGGGCGCATTCGACGCGGTGCTGATGGACATGGTCCTGCCGGGCATCGACGGCGTCGAGGCGATCAGGCGAATCCGCGCGCTGGAGGCGCCGCTCGGGCGCATTCCGATCATCTGCATATCGGGCCGTGCCGAGGACGAGGCGGCGTCGCGCGCCGCCGGCGCCGATGTCTTCCTGGTCAAGCCTGTGTCTCCGCGCGCTTTGGCGACGGCCCTGCATGATGCGGCAGGCCAGGCTTCGCCTGCGACTTCATGATCGCCGCATTCAGTTCGCCGCCATAGACGAAAATCGCGGCGATGAAATACAGAAACACCAGCGCAATGATCACCGAGGCGAGCCCCGCATACATCGTCACGTAGTTGCTGGCGAAGCGCGCCAGATACTGGCCGAACACGATGCCCGAGATCAGGGAAGCCACCATCGTAAAGACGATGCCAGGAACGATCTGCAGAAATTTCCGCCTTCCCCAGGGAAGCCAGGCATGCAGCACGAACAGCGCCACCGTCATCGCCGTGATCGTGATGCCGTAGCGGGCGAAAAACAGCACTCTCTCGTTGCTCTCGACGAAGAACGGAATGTGCCGGCGCGCGGTCTCCAGGATCAGCGGACCCAGTACGATCAGGAACGCCATCAGGAGCGACGTCACCGCGGCGACCAGCGTGTAGCCGATCGATTCCAGCCGGAGCCAGTACCACGCCCGCGGCTCGACCACCGAATAGGCGCGGTTGAGCGCGACCCGCAGCGCCTCGACGCCGTTGGAGGCAAAGTAGACCGCCAGCACCGCGCCGACGGTCAGGATGTCGCCGCGTGTCGTGGTCAGCACGTCGTGGATCTCGCTGGACAGCGTGTCCGCCACCTGTTGCGGCCAGATTTCCAGCAACAATTGCGCGGCCTGGTCGGCGAGTTCCTTGGAGCCGAAAAAGCCCGCCAGCGAGGTCAGTACGATCAGGAACGGGAACAGCGCCATCAGGGTCGACAGCGCGATGTGGCTGGCGATCGCCCAGCCGTCATCGGCAAGAAACGCATAGAACGCGTCCATCGCGACGAGGTAGACGTTGCGGAGCAGCCTCACATCCCGACCTCGTTCTGGCGCATTGCGGTTCGACCCGGAAACCCCCTCTAGCTTCTGATATTATTGGATTAAAAGCCAGATCGTTGGACCAGTTGTGAACGTATAGAAGTTGCCCCTGCGCGGTGTTATGTAGCACCGATGGCATCCTTTCTAAGTACGTTCGTTCTTCCCATCATGGTCGCGGCCGTTGCATTCGTGCTGCTGCTCGGCCTCATCAACATGATGCGGGGCGGCTCGCCGAACCGTTCGCAGAGTCTGATGCGGCTTCGGGTGTTACTGCAGTTCATCGCCATCGTCATCACCATGGTCGTCGTCTGGGCGATGGGGCGCTAGGAACAAGGCAGCGGGCTGCCGGGGGCCCGTCGCTTACCTCTCCCGGAGGGAGAGGTCGAATTTTGAGCGCAGCGAGAAATTCGGGTGAGGGCGTACGGTCTATCGATGGGGCATAACCCCTCACCCGGTGCTTTGCGCCGGTGGTCACGAACACTGGAGCTATGAAATGGTCGTGCTCAACCGCATCTATACCAGGACCGGCGATGACGGCACCACTGCGCTCGGCAGCGGCGAGCGCCGCCGGAAATACGATCTGCGCATCGCAGCCTATGGCACCGTTGACGAAACCAACGCCGCCATCGGCGTCGTGCGGCTGCACCTTGGCGAGGCGCGCGAACTCGATTCGATGCTGGGACGGATCCAGAACGACCTGTTCGATCTCGGCGCCGATCTCGCGGTGCCCCAGCGCGAGGGCAAGGCCGAGCGTTTGCGGATGCTGGCGAGCCAGGTCGAACGGCTGGAGCGCGACATCGATGCCCTGAATGCACACATGGCGCCGCTGACCTCGTTCATCCTGCCGGGCGGCACCCCCGCCGCGGCATACCTGCATCTCGCCCGCACCATATGTCGCCGGGCGGAACGGGTCATGGTGGAACTCGCCGCCCGCCCCGAGGAGCCGGTGAACGAGGCCGCCATTCAGTATATGAACCGCCTGTCCGATTTCCTGTTCGTCGCCAGCCGCGCCATGAACGACAATGGGGCCGGAGACGTGTTGTGGGTACCGGGCCAGAACAGGTAAGGTACACTCTAATATCCGGGGTCCGATTTTTGGCTTTCGCGCGTTGACCGCCGATAGCGGGCGCTTTAGGTTCCGCGCCCAAGCCAACCAACCCCAGAATTCAAGCGAAAGAAGGATCGATGAAGGTTCTTGTGCCGGTAAAGCGGGTGGTCGATTACAACGTCAAGGTCCGCGTCAAGAGCGACGGGACCGGCGTCGAACTCGCCAACGTGAAGATGTCGATGAATCCGTTCGACGAAATCGCCGTCGAGGAAGCACTGCGCCTCAAGGAAGCCGGCAAGGCGACCGAAGTGGTGGTGGTGTCGATCGGCCCGGCGCAGGCCTCGGAGACGATCCGGACCGGTCTCGCCATGGGCGCGGACCGCGGCATCCTCGTCAAGGCCGAAGGCAACGTCGAACCGCTGGCGGTCGCCAAGCTTCTCAAGGCGGTGGCCGAGGCTGAAAAGCCCGGTCTCGTCATTCTCGGCAAGCAGGCGATCGACGACGACTCGAACCAGACCGGCCAGATGCTGGCGGCCCTGCTCGGATGGTCGCAGGCCACCTTCGCATCCAAGCTCGAAGTCGAAGGCTCCGATTTCAAGGTCACGCGCGAGGTCGACGGCGGCCTGCAGACCGTGAAACTGAAGGGACCGGCCATCGTCACGACGGACCTGCGTCTGAACGAGCCGCGCTACGCCTCGCTGCCCAACATCATGAAGGCGAAGAAGAAGCCGATCGACGACAAGAGCGCAGCCGATTACGGCGTCGACCTCACGCCGCATCTCGAAGTGCTCAAGACCGCAGAACCGCCCGGCCGCAAGGGCGGCGTCAAGGTCAAGGACGTCAGCGAGCTGGTATCCAAACTCAAGACCGAAGCCGGGGTTCTCTGATGACGACGCTATTGATTGCCGAACACGATAACGCGTCGATCAAGGACGCCACCAACAAGGCATTGACCGCGGCAGCCGCGCTCGGCGCCGACGTGCATGTGCTGGTCGCCGGCGAAAACGCCAAGGCGGCAGCCGATGCCGCGTCCAAGCTCGCCGGCGTGAAGAAGGTGCTGCTCGCCGACAACGCCGCCTATGCCCATGATCTCGCCGAGCCGCTGGCTGCGCTGATCGTGGCGCTGGCGCCTTCCTACGACGCCTTCGTCGCGCCCGCGACGTCGCGCTTCAAGAACGTAATGCCGCGCGTTGCAGCGTTGCTCGACGTGATGCAGGTGTCGGAAATCATCAAGGTGGTTTCACCCGACACGTTCGAACGGCCGATCTACGCCGGCAATGCGATCCAGACCGTGAAGTCAAAGGACGCCAAGAAGGTCATCACGGTACGCACCTCGACCTTTGCCGCGGCCGGCGACGGCGGCAGCGCGCCGGTCGAGAACGCCGCCTCGGCGGCAGATCCCGGCCTCTCCAGCTTCGTCGGCGAGGAAGTCGCGAAGAGCGATCGTCCGGAGCTTACGTCCGCAAAGATCATCGTCTCCGGTGGTCGCGCGATGCAGAGCCGCGAGAACTTTGCCAAGTATATCGAACCGCTCGCCGACAAGCTGGGCGCCGGCGTCGGCGCTTCGCGCGCCGCGGTCGATGCGGGCTATGCGCCCAACGATTGGCAGGTCGGCCAGACCGGCAAGGTGGTGGCCCCTGAACTCTACGTCGCGATCGGAATCTCCGGCGCGATCCAGCATCTCGCCGGCATGAAGGATTCCAAGGTGATCGTTGCGATCAACAAGGATGAAGACGCGCCGATTTTCCAGGTTGCCGATTACGGCCTGGTCGCGGACCTCTATCAGGCGGTTCCCGAACTGACCGAAGCGCTCGGCAAGCTCGGAAAGTAGAATTTTACGCCGGCCGGACGCACAACATCCGGCCGGCGTTTACTTTAAAAGCGTTTTCAGGCGATGATTTCCGGCTCGCGCAAAGAAAACGTGCCAAAAGGTGGGACCTGAATGAACAGGCGCGATATGCGCGCCGTTCCGGTGGATGACAAGATGGCGGTGACAATCAAGAAGGTCGGCGTGATCGGCTCGGGCCAGATGGGCAATGGCATCGCCCAGGTGGCGTCGCTCGCCGGCCTCGACGTGGTGCTCAACGACGTCTCCGACGAGCGGCTGAAATCGGCGATGGCGACCATCAACGGCCATCTGTCGCGCCAGGTCGCCAAGAAGGCCGTTACCGAGGACGCGCGCAAAAAAGCGCTGGACCGGATCACCTCCTCCGAAACCCTGGACGGGCTTTCGGATTGCGACCTCGTGATCGAGACCGCGGTCGAGAAGGAAGAGGTCAAGCGCAAGATCTTCCACGAGCTCTGCACGGTGCTGAAGCCGGACGCGATCGTCGCGACCAACTCCTCATCGATCTCGATTACGCGACTGGCCGCCTCGACCGATCGTCCCGAGAAGTTCATCGGCATTCATTTCATGAATCCGGTGCCGGCGATGGAACTGGTCGAACTGATCCGCGGCATCGCCACCGACGATTCCACCTTCGAAACGGCCAAGGAATTTGTCGGCAAGCTCGGCAAGCAGATCGCTGTGTCGGAGGATTTTCCGGCCTTCATCGTCAACCGCATCCTGCTGCCGATGATCAACGAGGCGATCTATACGCTTTATGAAGGCGTCGGTAACGTCGAGGCGATCGATGCTGCGATGAAGCTCGGCGCACATCACCCGATGGGGCCGTTAGAACTCGCCGATTTCATCGGGCTCGATACGTGTCTTTCGATCATGCAGGTGCTGCATGAGGGGCTGGCGGATTCGAAGTACCGGCCGTGCCCGCTGCTGGTGAAATACGTCGAGGCCGGCTGGCTGGGGCGCAAGACCCAACGCGGTTTCTACGACTACCGCGGCGACAAGCCGGTGCCGACGCGCTGAGGCTCCAACCTCGATGTGTAGGGTGGGTTACCGAAGCGTAACCCACCATCACGGTCGCGGCGCGCGATTCGGTGGGTTACGGCTTCGCCTAACCCACCCTACAAATCCCGATCTCCAGAATTCGTTAACCAGTGCCGGGGTACGGTGCCCCTCGCGTGTTGGGAGTGCTGCGTATGGACATGATGGCTATGGTTTCGAGCATGCTCGCCATGAAGGCGGGCGGCACGCAGTCGCAGATTCAGGCGTCCATCATCAAATCCAACGCGGATGCGGAGAAATTCGCGGTCCAGACCCTGCTTGGCATTCCATCGACCGCCAATCTTGCGCCGGGCGTTGGAAACAATCTGAACGTTACCGCCTAAAATCCCGAAAACGAACGTCGGTTCCTCATGGTGAGGAGCGCGTCTTCGCGCGTCTCGAACCATGTGGCCCGGGCGGCGCCATACATCCTTCAAGACGGCGCTTCGCGCCTCCTCAGGATGAGGTCTGACAGGTGTGGCCGCTCCTGCACTACTCTGTAATCCTGGGCTAAAATCCCGCTTTCACCGGCTGCATGGCGGCCTTGATCAGCTTGATCGCGTCGTCGCTGGCCCATTCGGCGGGACCGGCAAGGTTGGCGATTTCGCAACCCTGGCCGTCGACCAGCACTGACGTCGGCATCCCCAGCGCCTTTCCGACGCTCTTAAGGTCTTGAAAAATCTTGGCTTTCGGATCCGCAAAATAGCCGAGCCGGGTCAGATTGGCCTCCTTGAGGAAGTTTTTCGGCTTCTCGGGATCGCGGGTGTCGATGTTGACGGCGACCACCTCGAATTCCTGGCCCCCGAGCTTGCCCTGCAGGCTGTCGAGCGCCGGCATCTCCTTGCGACAGGGCACACACCAGGTGGCCCACAGGTTCACCAGCACGGTCTTGCCGCGCCAGTCCGAGAGCTTCCGGGGCTTGCCCTCGGCGTCCTCGAAGGCGAGATCGGGGAGTTGCACCGGGGATGTCGCCATGGTCAGCGCGGCCACCTCGCCATGCGCCAGCGGCGCAATCTTGCGGGCCAGTTCGACCGCCGCGCTGCAGGCGGTGTCGCCGCCCGAACCGCGCTTGAAGCCACCGAGCCCGTAAAACAGGCCTGCTCCGATCACGCCCGCAGCCACCACCGCACCGATGGCGATCGGGATTCGGCGCGTCGTGGCCGGGCGGGACGGGGACATTTCGGGCATATCGTTTGTCATCCTGTATCAGATACGGCTATGCAGTGCCCATGTTACGGTCGACTGCGGTCGAGTTACGGCTGCGACGGGCACGGCGCTTCGCTGGTCCGGACCATAAATGGCAGGGCACGGGAAGTCATGAGCAACAAGATGTGGGGCGGCCGGTTTACCGAGCGTCCCGATGCGATCATGGAGGAAATCAACGTCTCGATCGACGTTGACCGTCACCTCTATGCCCAGGACATCGCCGCGTCCAAGGCCCATGCCGCCATGCTGTCGGCGCAAGGCATTATCACCGCGAGTGATGCGAAAAATATCGGCAAGGGTCTAGACACGATTTTGTCAGAAATCGACAAGGGCTCGTTCGATTTCAAGCGCGCGCTCGAAGACATCCATATGAACGTCGAGAGCCGGCTTTCCGACCTGATCGGCCCGGCCGCGGGGCGGCTGCACACCGCGCGGTCGCGCAACGACCAGGTGGCGACCGATTTCCGTCTCTTTGTACGCGACACCATCGACGAGACCGACGCGGCGCTGGCGGCATTCCAGCACGCGCTGGTCGGCCGCGCGCTGCAACATGCCGCCACCGTCATGCCGGGCTTCACCCATCTGCAGACCGCCCAGCCCGTGACGTTCGGCCATCATCTGCTGGCCTATGTCGAGATGGCCGCACGCGATCGCGGCCGCTTTGCCGATGCGCGCAAGCGGTTGAACGAATCGCCGCTCGGTGCCGCAGCGCTGGCGGGAACCTCGTTTCCGATCGACCGCAACGCGACCGCCCGGGCGCTCGGCTTCGACCGGCCGATGGCCAACTCGCTGGATGCGGTATCGGACCGCGACTTCGTGCTGGAGACCCTGTCGGCCGCCTCGATCGCGGCCGTGCACATGTCGCGCTTCGCCGAGGAAATCGTGATCTGGACCTCGCCGCTGGTCGGCCTGGTGCGGCTTTCCGACAAGTTCACCACCGGCTCCTCGATCATGCCGCAGAAGCGCAATCCGGACGCGGCCGAACTGGTGCGCGCCAAGACCGGCCGGGTGATCGGCGCGCTCAGCGGCCTCCTGATCGTGATGAAGGGGCTGCCGCTCGCCTATCAAAAGGACATGCAGGAGGACAAGCAGGGCGCGATGGAAGCGTTCGGCGCGCTGTCGCTGGCGATCAGGGCCATGACCGGCATGGTCGAGGACCTCGTGCCGGACGAGGCGCGGATGAAGGCTGCAGCCGGCGAGGGCTATTCCACCGCCACCGACCTTGCCGACTGGCTGGTGCGGACATTGAAAATGCCGTTCCGCGACGCCCATCACGTCACCGGGCGTATCGTCGGCCTGGCCTCGAAACAGGGCGTGGCGCTGAACGAACTGCCGCTGAAGGCGATGCAGGAGGTGGAATCAAGGATCACCGCCGACGCCCTGCGGGTGCTGTCGGTGGAAGCCTCCGTCAAGAGCCGGACCAGCTATGGCGGAACCGCGCCGAAGAACGTGCTGGCGCAGGCGAAAGCCTGGGCCAAACGGCTGGAAAAAGAGCGAAAATAACCTTTGAGGCAAAACCTGGGGAAAAATTTCGCTGCGATTTCTTGGGTTTCCGTGGCGCATCGGCACTCGCCAGACTGCGGCAATCTTTGTATGGTGCGGCGCGCATTGGGGATTTCGTCGTGATCACTAGCTACCGCCCGTCATCGTCGGGATGGGCCATCATCCTGCTGAGCGTGACCGCGCTCGCGCTCGGAGGCTGCGGCCGCAAGGGCGGGCTCGATCTGCCGCCGAACGCGCCGCAGGTCTCTGGCGCGTCGGATACCGGGGCTGAGCCCGCAGCGCAGCCCGGCATCTTCAATCCGACCGGCCGGACCGAATCGGGACCGACGGCTCCCAAGGGCAGCAAGAAGAAATTCGTTCTCGATCCGCTGCTGGACTGAGCGTACGCCATGAATCACTTTGATTACCGCGACGGCGTGCTGCACGCCGAAGGTGTGAATCTGTCCGAACTGGCGGATGCCGTCGGCACGCCGTTCTATTGCTATTCGACCGCGACGCTGGAGCGTCATTACCGGGTCTTCACCGAGGCCTTTGCCGGCGAGAAGACGCTGGTCTGCTACGCCATGAAGGCGAATTCCAACCAGTCGGTGCTGCGCACGCTGGCGAAGCTCGGCGCCGGCGCCGACGTGGTGTCCGGTGGCGAGTTGAAGCGCGCGCTGGCGGCGGGGATTCCGCCAGGCAAGATCCTGTTCTCGGGCGTCGGCAAGACCGAGGCCGAACTGCGCGCGGCGCTGGCTGCGGACATTCTCTGCATCAACGTCGAGTCCGAGCCCGAACTGGAACTGCTGTCGAGGCTTGCGGACGAGGCCGGCAAGACCGCGCGGATTTCGGTGCGGGTCAATCCCGATGTCGATGCAGGCACCCACGCCAAGATCGCCACCGGAAAATCCGAGAACAAGTTCGGCGTTCCCATCGCGCGGGCGCGCGAGGTCTATGCCCGCGCGGCGAAGCTGCCGGGCATCGAGGTGACCGGCACCGACATGCATATCGGCAGCCAGATCACTGATTTGAGCAAGATGGAAACCGCGTTCCGGATTCTATCCGATTTCGTGCTGACGCTGCGCGCCGACGGCCACAACATCTCCCATATCGATTTCGGCGGCGGGCTCGGCATTCCCTATCACGCCGACCGGGAAGCGCCGCCGCTGCCGTCCGCCTATGCCGCGATGGTCAAGCGGGTGACGCATAATCTCGGCTGCACGCTGATGTTCGAGCCGGGGCGGATGATCGTCGGCAATGCCGGCATCCTGGTCTCGCGCGTGATCTATGTGAAGCCGGGCGAGGCCAAGAACTTCGTCGTCATCGATGCCGCGATGAACGACCTGATACGTCCGACATTGTACGAAGCCCATCACGATATCGTGCCGGTCCGCGAGGCCGCGAAGGGCGCGCGGACGATCACGGCCGACGTGGTCGGCCCGGTCTGCGAAACCGGCGACTATCTCGCGCTCGACCGCAATCTGCCCGAGCCCAGGGCCGGCGATCTGCTGGCAATCATGACCGCCGGTGCCTACGGCGCAGTGCAATCCGGCTTCTACAATACGCGCGCGCTGGTGCCGGAAGTGCTGGTCAAGGACGACCAATACGCCGTGGTGCGCCCGCGCATCGAGGTCGAAGAACTGATCGCGATGGACAGACCGGCGCCGTGGCTGTGACTCCGCTGGTGGCGCCACAATAACGGTGTCGTCCCTGCGAACGCAGGGACCCATACCGCGTGATCTATCGATGACGCGCGGTGGCTGATGCTCTGCGTTCGGCGATTGCGGTCGCGAGTTGTTGAAGCGAAGCCGTCGTGCCCGTTACATGGGCCGCGGAGTATGGGTCCCTGCGTTCGCAGGGACGACACCGTTATTGTGGCGC
>DATCXE010000828.1:0-3695 GCA_036565985.1 Bradyrhizobium sp. | reverse complement strand
CTCGGTCCTATCGAAAGCGCTTCAGCAAGCTTGGAAACGCCGCGTCACCGTCCCGGCGAATTTGCGCAACCGGAAGATCCGGAAACGCACGCTTAAGGGCACGCCTGAAGAGATTGCAGATGCCCTTGGCCTCAAGCTCGGACCCAAGATATCGGGCAAGCCTCGGCCCAAAGGCGATTATGTCTTGATTAAGTAGTTTGGCCTTGCCGCCGGTATATTCGCTTTCGCGATGTCGCTAGCGGACAAGGCGTCTCATGAGGTGACACAAACCCCTGGCTCTTTGGACAGGAGCCGGGGGCTTTAAATCCACAAGACGTGCACCGCACCCTCGCACGAGTTGCAGATGCGATGATGAATGCTTCGGAACCAAACTCTCTCTCAAAGTTCCGGCAGGCGCGCCGTTTCGTGTTGCCGTGCCGATACAGGCGAAGCGCTACAGCGCAAGGCTAAATCGCAAACACCCAGATCACGAGGATCGTGCCCAGCGTGGCCAGGCCGCTGATGGTCCATCCGGTTGCGTAGCCGATGTCGTCGTCGCCGGTGCCGCTCATCAGGTCGGCATCCGTGGTTGCTGAGCGCCACTGCATGGCACCGCTCCTCAAAGCCCTGCCTGCAACCATAACGCCGGCCGAGGCGGCCGGTTCCATATCTGGGGCAGAACTTTGTCCCTGGCGGGCCTATCGCCGCCAGGGCCGAAATGTCACGCGCAGGCCAGCAGCCGGCGGTTGGTTTGAACCGGCGGAACGATCTCCGGCTCCTGATCGCGGACGATGATGGTGACTTCCCAGCCTTCGCTGGCCCAGACCCGCGCCTTGGCGAGCGCCATCAGCGAACTGCTGCGGTCCATTCTGACGGTCTCGTTGCCGCGTTCCGCCACGATCCTGTACGCCATGCCACATCCCCTACGCACCTGGAACTTATCGGCGAACATGTTCCGCTACCGCTTTGACGGTAATTTGCCGATAGTTTGTCCAATCGGAGGCATGGCAGGCGACCCGAAAGCCGTCCCCGGGAACGAATGTGGCCGATCTGGCGGGTGCGAGCGCCTATTTCGGCTCCTTTCGCACCTGCAGCGCCGGCTTGGTCACGCCATCGAGGCCGGTCAGCATCAAGACGGTCAGAAGTGCGTTCTGCGGGCCGTACCAGGCGTTGACCGGCTTGTACCATTCGTTGCGCGAGTGCCAGTTGCCGCCCTCCCCGCCGCCGCCGATGGTGACGGCGGGAATGCCGAGCGACATTGCGATATTGGAATCGGTGGACGAGCCGGCAAAGGTCACGCGCGGCGCGCGGGTCACGGCCGTGACCGCACGCTCGGTCGCCTGCACGATCGGGGAATCCATCGACACGATGCCGGCCGGCCGGTCGCCGATCAGCCTGGCCTCGACGGTCATCTTGTCGGATTTCCAGCGCGCGTTCTCGTCCGCCACCGCCTCCTTGACGAGCTCCAGCAGCCGCGCTTCCAGCTTTGCCAGTTCGTCGGTGGAGTCCGAGCGCATGTCGACGGCCATCCGCGCTTCGGCGGCGATGGCGTTGACCGAGGTGCCGCCGCTCACCGTGCCTACGGTGAAGGTGGTCTTGGGATCGATCGGGGTCTGCAGTTCCGCGATTTTCGCGATCGCCCGCCCCATCGCATGCGTGGCGCTCGGCAGGCCGAACTCCTGGAACGAGTGCCCGCCGGGCCCCTTGAAGGTGAACTCGTAGCGATGGCTGCCGGTCGCCTGGTTGACGACGCGGGTTATGCCGAGCCCGTCGATCGAGATGAAACCGTCGATATCCCTGTGATCGCGGAACAACGCCTTCACGCCGCGGAGATTGCCGAGTTCTTCCTCGCCGACGGTGCCGACGAACATGATGTCGCCGACGGTCCTGATCTCGTTCGCGTTCATGACCGTGATGAGCGACAGCAGCGCCGCAAGCCCGCGCGAATCGTCGCCGATGCCGGGGGCTACGATGGCGCCGTCCTTTTCCTTCACCGTCACGTCGGTTCCTTCGGGGAAGACCGTGTCGAGATGCGCCGACACCACGAGCTTCGGCCGGCCGCCGCCGCTTCCCTTGCGCAGCGCGATCACATTGCCTTCGCTGTCGATCGAGGCGTCCTTGAACCCGAGCTCCTGCATCCGCTTCAGGTAATATTCGGCGCGAACCTTTTCCTTGAACGGCGGCGCCGGGATTTCGGTGATGCGCTTCTGTTCGGCAAAGGTCCGCGCGTCGTCGGCCTTGATGTCGTCGAGCGTCTTGACGACCTTGGGATTGGCGAGAACGGCTTCCAGGTCAGGCGCGGGAGCCGCCTGCGCCCACACCGGCTGCCCCAGGGCTTGCTGTGCGAAAGCGACAAATGCAATTGTCAGAATCGATCGTGTCAGTGTCATTGGAATTCTCCGTATCGCGGGTCCTCAGCCCGCACTCAAGCCCGCATCCTTCAGCCGTCCGGCGAACCAGCCGGACAGCGCCTGGTCGTAAGCGCCGCTGGTGTAGATTTCCGACATCGTCACCTGCTTCCTGCCCAGTGTCAGCAGCACGCCGCCCCAGTAGGCAAACCACAGATGCGGATCGGTCAGCGCCCGCAGCTTGTGCTGGTCATGTGCCAGCGGCTGATGGTTGGCGGCCTTCCTGACCTCGAGCGCCAGCAGGTTGCTGGGAATCTCGCGCTGGTGAACGACGATATCGGGATAGATGGATTTTGCGAGATGATCGTCGGTGGAGACGATCGACCCGTGCGGAAGCCGCAGCGTGCGCTCGCCGAGCCGGTCGTATTCGCAATCGATCGCCCAGCCCGGAAACTGCTTTTCGAGCTGCACGGCAAGCCGGTGCGTCAGCGCGCGCTCGCCCACGTCCTTGTCGAGCAGGAAAGTTTCGCGCCCGTAGAACTCGTGAAGTGCGCTGACGACCTTGTCCAGCTCGGTCTGCATGACAGCACGCCCTCCACACGTCCCCCCGTCATTGCGAGGAGCGAAGCGACGAAGCAATCCATCCTTGCTTTGCCGCGCCATGGATTGCTTCGCGGAGCCTGTCATCGGGCGGCGCTTCGCGCCGACCCGTTGGCTCGCAATGACGATCTCATTGTTGGCGGCATTCCGGCCAGCTCAAACTTCAAACAATTGTCCTTTACATCTGCACTTCGATCAGCCGCGGCCCCGGTTCGGCGATGGCTTCCGCCAGCGCCTTGTTGAAGTCGTCGGCAGTGGCGACCGAGCGGCCCGGCACGCCCATGCCCTTGGCGAGCGCGACGAAGTCGAGGTCCGGGCGATCGAGCTTGAGCATGTCCTGCGCCCGCTTGCCCGGCTCGCCGGCGCCGACGCCGTCGAACTCCCCGCGAAGGATCTGATAGATCTTATTTGCGAATACGATCGTGACGACGTTGAGGCCTTCGCGCGCCTGCGTCCACAGCGATTGCAGCGTGTACATCGCGCTGCCGTCGCCGACCATGCAGATCACCTTGCGGTCCGGGCACGCTACCGCAGCGCCGGTCGCGACCGGTGTCGAGAACCCGATCGAGCCGCCCATGTTCTGCAGCCAGTCGTGCGGATTGGCGGCAGCCGTCGGCGGGAAGAAGGCGCGGCCGGTGGTGACGGATTCATCGACCACGATGGCGTTTTCCGGGATCGCCATCGCGATCGCCTGTGCGATCGAGGCATGGGTCAGCGCGCCGGTCGGCTTGGCGATTTCCACCATCTTCTGCGGCTGCCGGTCGGCCG
>DATCXE010000826.1:0-3283 GCA_036565985.1 Bradyrhizobium sp. | reverse complement strand
TCGGCCTGCACATCGGCGAAGTGTTTTACGGCAATATCGGCAGCGACGACCGCCTCGATTTCACCGTGGTGGGGCCTGCCGTGAACGAGGTCAGCCGCATCGCCTCGATGTGCCGCTCGGTCGACCGCGAATTGCTGATGTCGTCGGCGTTCCGCTCGGGCCTCGACGCGGCGGGACGGAATTACCTCGTCTCCACCGGCCGCTTCGCGCTGCGCGGCATCAGCCGCGCGCAGGATCTCTACACGCTAGATCCGGATATTACAGCGGACGAGGTCGTGGGCGGGAAGTACGAGCGGTATCTGGCGGGCCAAGATGTCCGCTGATGCGATGCAGCTAATGATTTTTTTCTGCCGCGGTGAGCAAACTCAAATAGCTATCGAGCGGGCCTGACCAAAGGTTCGGGCGCCCAACCAAAGTGTGGCCTAGGCCAACCGGCATATCGAACTCAAAGAACTTGCCTTGGCCACCGGCTTTCTCGAAAGCTGCGAAATTATCCCGGCTATGAGCGATAGAGTAAAACGTGTCGTGTTGACCATAGAGCCAGATCGTTGGCCGTCGGTAAGACGCCCCTCGCTCGAAAAGCGAGCGATTCACGGTGCTCGCGGTCTGGGAGGCTTCGCCAAGCCAACCGCCGACAAAATTGATGACGCCGGCGACTTGCTCGGGATGCAGCCCTGCATAGGCGATCGACAACACGCCTCCGCGCGATACTCCACCGATGAGAACGGGTGTCGGGGCAACGTCTTGCCGTCGCCGAAGAACTGCGACCGCAGCATCGATGTCAGTCAATGCACGATCCGCTCCTCGAAGTGTTATGTCGATGTCGCCGGTGTATCGCGCACGGTTTTCGGCGAGGCCTTCGTCGTAGAGCCCGTCAGACTTGCCGCGGCCGCGACGTTGCGGGAAAGCCACGATCCAGCCACGGTCATTCAAAAAATCAGCAAGGTCGGGGGCGAACCAGGTTTCAGTGAACCGGCGTGGGTTTGAACCCCTCCCGGTGGAGCCATGGTTGACCACGGCAAGTGGAAAGGGCCCTGCACCGGAGGGGCGAAAAATCACCGCCTCGAGACGCACGGGTTTACCGTCTTCGGTCAGATCGGTTTGCAAAAACTCGGATTTCCCACGCGTCCATGCGACGACGGCATCCGGCTTGGTCAGAGACTCAAAGTCAGCTTTGGTCATCTTTGCGCTGTTAGTGTTGTCGCCGCTCTCGAAGCGGGCTTTCAGACCGCCATTGTCGGTCATCTCGTACGTTGCGGAGAACCCACTACCCGTCACCTTGAGCGTGCGTCCTGTTGCAACCCCCTCGAGGCGCAACCACCTGGGCGGGCGTCCGGCAATGGGATTGTCGCCAATCGCATAGATAACGCGCGCGGCGCCGTCCTCGCCGACGGATTCAACGAGCAGGATGTGTTTGGGGCTGGCGCCCCACACCCCAACCCAGACGCCGCCCCATTGCTGGAACGCGCTCCCGGGAGTCGCCGTCGCAACCGTTGCGTCAAACGGAAGCGGGACGCCGTCGACGAGGAGATCGGTGGCGTGGACGGGCTGTGAAAGCGCCAAAAACGCGAGAAATACGAAGGGCTGAAGCTTGCGAAACATGCCGGTCGGCCTCTACAACTACATGGCGAACGTCGCGATAGTGAACGCTTGGCGCGCCTGCGGCAAGCCACCGAATACCGCCCAACGCGGATTTCGGTCGGCGCGATCAATTTGAGATTTCAGCGGCGTTGGATCGCGCCTTATCCAGCCTTCGCGCGACCGCTCGGCGCGAAGCCTTCCGGCTTGATTCATATCAAGGCGCGGTGCCCGGCATCCGTCTCAATTCCTGTGCGTCCGACCGGCGCGACGGGAAAAGTGGTGGCCAGCATGTCCGCAACCGAAATAGCGATACGTCATTTCTCCGCGGCCGTTGCCGAGGCGGAAGCGGCCGGGCAGGGGGCCGACGCCATATGCCGCGCGATGCTCGGCCTCGTGGTCAGCAAATATCTCGAGAGCCGGGGCGTGGCCGACGTTCAGTCGGAGTTGCGCTTCGTCGCAGAGAACTGCGATCCCGAGACGGATTTCATGTTCATGCGCCCTTAGCGGCGCGGGACCGCATCGTGTAGAGCCCGACGGCCGCGAGCGAAAACACCGTCAGCACCGCGCCTAGCGCAAACAGGGCGTCATGCGAGATCGTGGCGGCGAGCCAGACGCCGATGGCGGCCGTCATCATCTGCCAGAAGCCGACCAGCGCCGATGCCGCGCCCGCCTTCTCGCCGAACGGCGACAGCGCCTGTGCTGTCCCCAGCGGATTGACGATGCCCATGCCGAGCAGGAACACGCTCATCGCGCCAAGAAACGGCAGGAAGGAGGGGCTGTACAGCGAGACCAGCAGCATCGCGATGCTGCCGGCCGCGGCCACGAACAGTCCGCCGCGGATCGAGCGGTCGAGCCCGTAGCGCGGCGCCAGTTTTGTTGCGAGCATGCCGGCGGCGAATACGATCAGCACGGTGCCGGCGAAGAACAGGCCCAGTTGAATCGGCGTAAAATGCATCGCCTCGATCAGGATGCGCGGCGCGGCCGAGAACATCGAGAACAGCCCGCCCATGATCAGGCTCACGGTTGCGGCCGGCACGACGAAGCGGCGGTCGGCGATCAGGCCGAGATAGTTCCTGGCGATGGCGAGCGGATCGAGTGGGGTTCGCGTTGCGTGATGGGTCTCGCCGAGCACGGTGCCATAGGCGAGCGCGCCAAGCGCGGCAAAGGCTGCGACCAGCACGAATTCGGAGCGCCAGCCGAACGCGTGATCGAGGGCCCCGCCGAGCAGCGGCGAGAAGCCGGGCGCCGCCGCCATCGCGATCATGATCAACGCCATCGCCCGCGCCAGCGCCGCGCCCGAAAACAAATCCCGCGCGATCGCGCGGGACAGCACCGAGGTGGCGCAGGCCCCGGCCGCCTGGATCACGCGGCCTGTGAGCAGGCTCGGCAAATCATTGGCGAGGGCGCACCAGATGCTGCCGGCGAAGAACACCGCAAAACCTGTCAGCACCGGCCAACGGCGGCCGTAGCGGTCCGAGATAGGCCCGACCACGAGTTGGCCCACCGCGAACATGGCGAGGAAGACGGTGATGGCCGAGGTCACGGCCGCACTTGATACCTGCAGCGAAACCGCCATCTGCGGCAGCGACGGCAGCAGGATGTTGGTTGCCAGCGTCCCGGTGGCCGCAAGCCCGGCCAGCACCGCGATCTGCAGGACGGTGGAGGAAGCCTCCGGGCGGGGGCTGGCGTCGATTGCGGCGGT
>DATCXE010000822.1:0-4751 GCA_036565985.1 Bradyrhizobium sp. | reverse complement strand
ATACGGTGCCGGTCGAGCCGAGGTCGGGCGAACGGAAGACCGGCACCTTTGATACGATGCCGGCATGTTCGACCAGGTCGCCGATGCGCACGATGCTACCGGTGACAATGGTTTCGGACTTGAGCTTCGGCCGCGCCTGCTCAAGGGCGGCAAGGGTCTGCGCTTCAACGGCAGTGCCGAAGGTCAGCATAATCGCCGAGACGAGCGTGAGCTTGCGGACCATATTGCCGAGCTTCGTGCCGATACTGCCTTCGAATTTCAGCGCATGAGCAAAGAAAGCGCCGAGCGCGTTGCGGGAGCCGAGCGTCGACGAATTGGGGAAAGACGCATCATGTTTGCAAGTCATGGTTCAACTCACCGCATGAGTTGGGATGTCGCCGACAGCATCTGGTCGGCGGCAGTGATAACCTTCGCATTCATTTCGTAGGCGCGCTGCGCGGCGATCAGGTCGGAGATTTCGCTCACCGCTTCCACGTTGGCTTGCTCGAGAAAGCCCTGTTGCAAATTGCCAAATCCGTCGGTGCTGGGCGTGCCATCCTGTGGTGCGCCCGAGGCCGGCGTTTCCAGGTAAAGGTTGTCGCCCATGCTTTGCAGGCCGGCCTGATTGATGAAGATCGACAGCTCGATCTGTCCGACCGAGGTCGGTGTCGTTGAACCCGGGACCGTCACCGACACCTGGCCTTGCGAATTGATCGCGACCGAGGTCGCGTTCTGCGGAATAGTGATGCCCGGCTGCACCACATTGCCCTGCGCGGTCACCAGCCGGCCTTGTGCGTCAAGCTCGAAGGAGCCATCACGGCTATAGGCCGTGCGACCATCGGGCAGCAGGATCTTGAAGAAGCCCGCGCCGCGAATGGCGAGGTCGTAATCCTTGCCGCTTTGCACCAGGGCGCCTTGCGTCATCAGGCGCGGCGTGCCGACCGTCTTCACGCCCGAGCCGAGCTCGATGCCGGCAGGCAGGATGTTGCCTTGCGAAGACGTCTGCGTGCCGACGCGGTTGACGTGCTCGTACAGGAGGTCTTGGAATTCGGCGCGCTGGCGTTTGTAGCCGGTGGTGCGCATGTTGGCGATATTGTTGGAAATGACCTGGACATTGAGTTCCTGGGCCATCATCCCGGTCGCCGCGGTGTGCAATGCTCGCATGATTCAGGTCTCCACTGCTCTCGCGGTTCAGTTCGGGACTTCGGCGAGTTTGTTGATCGCCGTATGTTGCAGGTCGGTCTGCTGCGAGAGCAGGTTAGCGACTTGGGTGTAGCTGCGCGTCACTTCGATCATGCGGGTCATTTCGAGGACGGCGCGCACGTTGGATTTCTCGATTGCTCCCTGCACAATTCGCGATTGCGTATCCGGCTGGGCAGTGATGTCCGGCGGCGCCTTGAAGGTGCTGGAGCCGTCCTTCTGCAACTGTCCCGGATTCTTGAAGCTGGCCACGCGCAGCTTGCCGCGCAGGGACTCGGTCTGCACCGAGGTGCCCTCGCGCACACTGATTGTGCCGTCCTCGCTGATGGTGATGTCGTGATCCTTGGGCTGGAAGGTGATGACGCCGGCGTCGCCCAGCACCTGGTAGCCTTCGCTGGTCACCAACTCGCCTTTGGCGTTGATCTGTAACGCGCCGTTGCGCGTGTAGCGTTCGCCGTTTGGAGTCTGAACCGCCAGGAACCCGCTGCCGTCGATCGCCACATCCAGCGTATTGCCGGTGCGCTCGACCGGTCCCTGGCTCATGTCGGTCCAGGTGGCGCGGTCGCGCACGAAGCTCACGCGGTTGTCGGCGCCGGAAAGATTGCCGCTGCGCGCGGTAGGCGCGATGAATTCCTCGAACATCGCTCCATCGCTCTTGAAGCCGGTGGAGTTCAGATTGGCGATGTTGTTGGAGACCACGTCCAGCTCACGCTGGAGCGCGACCTGGCGCGACAGTCCGATCAGAAGGGTATTCTGCATCGGCAACTCCCCATTGGCTCTGGCAAGATGAGGCCCTCCCGAGGCCGGCCTTGCCCGTGAGCCGCCAGGCTCTCCCAAGCCGGCGGCTGCCCAGAGAGCTTGCAGCCCCCGTGCCAATTCGAAAGTCAGCGATTTTTCAATAGCTTAAGCGAAAACGGCAGGCGGCCAGCCGGGCAAAATCGGCTCGTTGGGGACGGGGAGCCCGGCAAATCTTGCCCAGAGGGGGGAGCTCGGCAACAATCTGTTAACCATAGCGACCTACCTTCGATCCCCAGGGGGCGCGGGCCGCGCAGCTTTGGCGTTTTGCCATCACCGGCCTTGACGCGAACGGGGCAAGGATCGATGGCGAAGGCGAAGAAGGCGGCGGCGAAACCCGACGACAAGGGAGAGGGCGAAGACGACGCCCCGGCCGCAAAGCCGAAGGGAAAAATTTCACGCAAGATGATGATCATCGCGGCCGGCGGCCTGCTGGTGCTCATCGGCGGCGGTACCGGCAGCTACATGTTCTTCGGCAGTGCCAAGCATGAGCACGCGGCAAAGCCGGCTCCGAAGCCCGCCGTATTCGTCGATATGCCAGATGTACTGGTGAACCTGTCGAACTCCGGCAGCGACCGCACCCAGTATCTCAAGGTGAAGATCGTGCTCGAGTTGCCCGATCAAAGCCTGGTGGAGCGAATTCAGCCGCTGATGCCTCGGGTGATGGACGCATTTCAGACGTACCTGCGCGAACTGCGTCCGACCGACCTCGACGGCTCCGCCGGTCTCTACCGGCTGAAAGAGGAATTGACCCGGCGGGTCAATGCCGCGGTCGAGCCCAACCACATCACAGCCGTTCTGTTCAAGGAGATCGTCGTCCAGTGACGGCGTAATCGATGGCGCAGAACAATCAAATCGATCAGGACGCGCTGGCGGCCGAGTGGGGCCTGGCGCTGGAAGCCGAGTCCGGCGCGCCCTCGACAGCCGTCGATACGGTCGCGGGGCCGGGCGTCGATGAAGCCGCCGCGCAATGGGCGGCAATGGTCGATGACGGCAGCGGCGCCTTGAACAACGCCAAAGGCGGCGCCGAGCGCATCCTCAATCAGGATGAGATCGACAGCCTGCTCGGCTTCAGCCTCGCCGACGTCACGCTCAACGACAATTCCGGCATCCGCGCCATCATCGATTCGGCGATGGTGTCCTACGAGCGCCTGCCAATGCTGGAAATCGTCTTCGACCGCCTGGTGCGGCTGATGACGACCAGCTTGCGCAACTTCACGTCGGACAACGTCGAAGTCTCGCTCGACCGCATCACGTCGGTGCGCTTTGGCGACTATCTCAATTCCATACCGCTGCCGGCGATCCTCTCAGTCTTCAAGGCGGAAGAGTGGGAGAATTTCGGCCTCGCTACCGTCAACTCCAGCCTGATCTACTCGATCATCGACGTGCTGCTGGGCGGCCGGCGCGGTCAGAGCACGGTGCGTGTCGAGGGCCGGCCTTACACCACGATCGAAACCAACCTGGTCAAACGGCTGATCGAGATCGTACTGGCCGACGCCGAGCTCGCCTTCCGTCCGCTGTCGCCGGTCAAGTTCAACATCGACCGGTTGGAGACCAATCCGCGCTTTGCGGCCATCACCCGGCCGGCCAATGCCGCAATCCTGGTGCGTCTGCGCATCGACATGGAAGACCGCGGCGGCACCATCGAACTGCTGCTGCCATACGCCACCATCGAGCCGATCCGCGCCGTTCTGCTCCAGATGTTCATGGGCGAGAAGTTCGGACGCGACCCGATTTGGGAAGGCCATCTCGCCACCGAAATCGCGCAGGCCCAGATCGGCGTCGATGCCGTGCTTTATGAGGCGCGATTGCCGCTGCGCCAGATCATGGCGCTCAATGTTGGCGACACGCTCACCCTCGACGTCAAACCGAACGCCATGGTGACGATGCGCTGCGGCAACATTGCGCTGACCGAGGGCCGCATGGGCCGCGTCGGCGACCGCATTGCCGTGCGCGTCGGCAAGGCCTTGCGCAAGCCGCGGACCACGTTCGCCATGTTCGAGAAGGCCGACGATCCGTCTACACCGAGGGAGGCACCGTGAGCTACCATTACGGCTATCTGGTCGAGAGCATGGTCTCGGTCCTGCTGCTGCTCACGATCCTATATTGCGTGCGGCTCAACCGGCAGCTCCGGCTGCTCAAAGCTGACGAGCAGTCGCTGCGCGCGACCATTTCCGAACTGATCACTGCAACCGAGATCGCCGAGCGCGCCATCGCCGGCTTGAAGGCGACGATGCGTGACGGCGAGCAGAGCCTGAGTGAGCGCTTGCAGCGGGTCGAGGACCTGTCAGGCGACCTGGGGCGCCAGATCGGCGCCGGCGAACAATTGCTCGGTAAGCTGACTCGCATCGTCGGCGCGGCACGCGCGCCCGAAGCCGTCCGTGTCCCCGACGCGAAGTCGGTCGCGGCCGCGGCGCAAGCTTTTGCCGAGCGCACACGCGCACGGCTGGGTAACGTGGCCGCATGATCCGTTTCGCACGAGATTTCCGGCTGATCCCGATCGTGCTGCTCGCCACGAGTTGTTTGTTCGCGCTCAAAGTCTCCGGGTTGGTATTCGACGGCGGCTATACCTTGGCCGAGCGCATGCAGAACCGATACAAGACCGACCTTACCGCGACGACGGCAGAGACGGTGCCGGACTATCCCAAGATCGTCGTATCCAGCCGGAAGGCTGGCCCGCCCAAGCCCGAATTCAAGGAGGCGTGGGCGCGCCAGATGTTCAATTATAACGAGGGCACCTCTCGGGACGTCACTGGCTCGATCGAGAAAGGTGCGGC
>DATCXE010000819.1:0-2754 GCA_036565985.1 Bradyrhizobium sp. | reverse complement strand
CGCCGCGCCGCCGCCCCTGAAACCGCCGCCGTGGAACGCCGCGCCACCGCCCCTGAATCCGCCGCCGTGAAAGCCGCCGCCGCGAAAGCCTCCTCCGCCACCGCCGCGAAAGCCGCCGCCCCCGTGGCCACCGCCACGGTGCTGAACTTCGGTCGTCAGCCCATCGGTTGCGTACTTCGCAGCCGGAGCCGTGCCTGGACTTGCGAGTGACAGCGCTTCAGCGCGCTGTTGTGACGCAGCCAGCGCAAACACGGCCGCAGCCGTAACACCCAGACAGCGGACAAGTCCGCGTCTGGCTTCGAATGTTGTCATTGATGAACACTCCCTGGCCGGCGACGACGCATGATGCCGAATGACGGCAGGCCCTCGTCGCACCAACATTGCGGTCCCGTTCGTGACGCTAGAGACATCCGCGTGAACGCGTCATGAATGCGCCGGCCGCAAAGATGAACGCAAAATGTCGCAGCAATCTTTGCTCACCACCAGGACGGTCCAAACCCGATGCCGAAGATGAACGGCGCCGGCGTCTGATATGGATATGGCCGATAGTAGGTGGGGCGTCCGTAATAATAAGGCCGGTCATGCGGACGATAATAACCGGAGTGGCGATGGTGACGCCGGTGATGCGCGCTGAAATCGGCCGCATCGAACGTGCCGGCACTTTGCGTCTTCACCTGCGGCGCTGCAGAGGCCGAAGTGATCGCTGCCAAACCGGCGAGCACGAGCGTCGCCGCGACAAGAACTGTCGCAATCAGGCTCTTCATGACGGCCCCTTCTCCCTATGATCGAGTTGCGGGCAGTAATTTCGCCCGTTTCATGGCGGCGGCCAAGACGAAAACAGGCCCACGGCGAAGCGGGCCTGTCCGTGCGTCAAGCTGCCGCGCTTACCGGCGGTGCCAGTGACGGTGGTGATGGCGGTGATGATGGTGATGGTGGCGATGATGCCAGCCGTGCCAACGATGATGATGACGATGATGGTGACGATGATGATAATGATGGCGGTGATGTCGCCAGTGCACCGCCGTCGTCGCCAGTTTGGTATCTTCCTGAACAGCCGCCGCGGCGCCGGGATTGCTGAGCGATAGCGCGTTCGCGCGCTCGGCCGGGGCTGCGAACGCGAGCAATGCGCCAACGGCCGCAAGCCCCAGAATTTTCGTTACCTGCATGTGTGGTCTCCTTGGGTCACCGGGATCACGCCTGCATCGAACCGCTCGATTCAAGAAAGCCGGATCGCCGCGACGCAGTTCGCAAACTGACGCGAGCGACTTGAATAGGGTGTGAATGACTGCGCCACGGAAATGAACGAATAACGGCGCTGCTCGATCGAATGCGTGCGCGCGAATCCGTCGCGGACCGCCGTCAGAATTTCGGCGGCGCGCTGACCACGCCGGCTGCGTTTCAGCTGGCGTGCGCCGAACAATGAAGCGGGAAGAAGCTAGCCGGGCCGCCAGTAGCAGTTCATGCGCGGCGTGATCACCGTGCCGCTCGGCCGGTGCTCCTGCACATAGGTCGCGGTGCAATCGCGCACGGCGTTGGGGCCGGGGTTGTAGCGCGGATAGACTTCGGGCACCCACTCCTCCCGCCGATAGATCGGCACGCGCTGCAGCCGTCGCCGCCGCTGCTGTGCAGACATATCAGTGACAACTGGTGTGGAAACGTTGGGCGCCTGCGCGGCCCGCAGTCCCGTGGAGGCCGTCTGCGCCTGCGCCGCGGTGTCAGCGAGCAAAAACCCGGCAACAGCAGCCGATATTGCGACCGTCACAATCCGCTTCATGGAAGTCCACCCACGCCTGATATCAAACCCTACGGTCTCCGATTGGCGCGCCAAGGTCAACCATGCGCCCGCGCGGAACACCGCATTGTTCGGCATCGTCGCCACGCCGCTGCCCGGCGCCGGTTGCGTGGAAAACCGCTACCACTTCCTGGGGTTCATGCTCTAAACAGCCGGGATGTGGACCGAAGCAAAAGCCCCCTCGCTCGCCGAAATGGAAGCCATGGCGCACGAGGTGTTCGAACGCCTGCCGAAGGGGTTTCGTACCCTGTGCGAGGGCGTGATCATCCGCGTCGACGATTTTCCGACTGACGAGGTGCTGGAAGAAATGCAGGCCGAGAGCGAATTCGACCTGCTCGGCCTGTTTCAGGGCGTAGGCCTGCCGCAGCAGAGCAACAGCGACATCGCCCGCCTGCCCAACATGGTCTGGCTCTACCGCCGCCCGATCCTCGATTACTGGGCCGAGCACGAGGAAACGCTGGGCCACATCGTCCGCCACGTCCTGATCCACGAGATCGGGCACCATTTCGGCCTGTCGGACGCCGATATGGAGGCGATCGAGACCAGCGCGGGCCAGGCTGACGCGGGCTAGATTTGCGTATTTGGGCCTTTTGCCGGGGCGATATTCGGGATAAATCACTACCCCGTCCCACAGTTTCAACCGGGAAGTGCGATCGATGGACAAGTTCACCACACTGGAAGGCGTAGCTGCCCCCCTGAAGATCATCAATGTCGATACCGACATGATCATTCCGAAGCAGTACCTGAAGACCATCAAGCGCACCGGTCTCGGCAAGGGCCTTTTCTCGGAACAGCGCTACAAGGACGACGGCAGCGAGAACCCGGACTTCGTCCTCAACCAGCCCGCCTATCGCAACGCCAAGGTGCTGGTCGCCGGCGACAATTTCGGCTGCGGCTCAAGCCGTGAGCCCGCGCCTTGGGCGCTTTTGGATTTCGGCATCCGCTGTGTCATCGCGCCCAGC
>DATCXE010000812.1:0-4461 GCA_036565985.1 Bradyrhizobium sp. | reverse complement strand
CGGCCATGACGAGTGACTACTAGGGAATCTCGTACACCACGATCTTGTCGGCGATGCCGCGCAGCGCCGCTTCCTTCTGGATCGGCCTGATTGCCTGTTTCTCCAGGATCGTGGCCACCGCGGGCGAATCGATCACCGGGCCGGTGATGTGGATTTCCTGCGACGTCGACAGGCTCTGCACACGCGATGCGATGTTGACGGTCTGGCCGAAATAATCCTGCCGCTCGTTGAGCATCACGGCCAGACACGGGCCTTCGTGGATTCCGATCTTGACGATCAGGTCTTCCCTGGCGCGCTCGACATTGAGCTGCGCCATCGCCGCACGCATCCGCAGGCCGGCGACGATTGCGTGCTCGGGCCTGATGAAGGTGGCCATCACGGCATCGCCGATCGTCTTCACCACCGCGCCCTTTTCCGAGGCGATGATGTCGAGCAGCGCATGGAAATGCGCGCGCACCAGATCGAAGGCGGCGAGATCGCCGACCCTTTCATAGAGCGCGGTAGAACCCTTGAGGTCCGTGAACAGGAATGTCAGCGAGGTGATCTTGAGGCGCTGGTCGACGTTGAGATTATCGGCCTTGAAGACGTCGCGGAACGTCTGGTTGGACAGCATCCGCTTGGCGGTCAGGATCGGCTTGCGCTTGCCGAGCAGTTCATGAAGCGTGTCGTTCGCGACCCAGACCGCGGGAAGCACCCGGTGGTCGGTCTGATTTTCGAGCGAAAGCCGCAACGGTCCGGGGCGCATCACCGTGGTGCCCGTCGGCGCCTGCAGCTTGTTGAAGACGATAGAAAACTGCTGGCGCTCGCGGGTCGGCTCGCCCTGGATATCCAGGAAATGCGCCGAATGCGTCACCGGCTCGAACACGATGACGAACTGATTGGGGATCTGCAGCGACAGCACCGCCTTTTCGCCGGCCGGCAGTTCGATGGCCTCGAGCGAGACCTCGTCGATCAGCCGATTGACCGACTCCTCGCTCAGCTCCATTCCCGAGCTCCAGAACATCTGGCGGTTATATTCCCACAGCGGCAGCGTATTGGGATCGTGCGCCGCGATGCGCCGCACACGGGGACTGACGGTGAAGGAAACCTCGACGCGGTCGTCGACGGATGCCTCATAGCCGCGTGCGCATAACGCGCAATTGTAGTCGTCGTGACGAAGCGACTTCAAAGTGTCGTGCGCGCCGAGCACGCCGCCGCAGCCGGGGCACAGGACATTCCAGCTGAGATCGAACAGCCCGAGCCGCGCCGAATGCAGGAAGGCCGAGATGACCTTTTCCTCGTCGAGCCCGTATCGGCCGGCAAAATCCAGCAGGTTGATCCGGTTGAGTTCGCGGTCCTCACCCTTTTCGATCAACTGCGAAATGGCGTCGACCACCGCAGGATCGGCGGTCTGCCGCAGGACGGAGAACTGGGCCTGGGTGTTGCTCATGATGATGGCCTATCGCGGCGTGACGGAAAACATCGGCGAGCGGTCGGGCTGGGTCGTCACCACGCCGATCGGCATCACCGGCGCCTTGTCGACCAGGCCGACACGGAACGCGGCGATCATCTTGGCCAGCGCGAGCGTCGCTTCGACCAGCGCAAAATGGGCGCCGATGCAGACGCGGGCGCCGACGCCGAACGGCAGGTAGGCGAAGCGATCGGGCGGCGTGCCGGTCATGAAGCGCTGCGGGACGAAAGCATTCGGATCGTGCCAGAGTTTTTCGTGCCGGTGCAACAGCCACGGCGCGATCAGGATGACGTCCTTTGGCTTGACCGGTATGCCGGCGATCGTATCGGGCCCGCCCGCCGCGCGTGCGATCAGGAATGCGGGCGGATAGAGCCGCATGGTTTCGTCCATCACGGCGCGGGTGAATTTCAGCCGATCGATATCGGGCGCCCCGTTCACGCTCGCCGCCTGCGCCTCATTCGCCACTTCTTCCTGGGTGGCGGGATCGAGCGCCAGGAGATAGAGCGCCCAGAACAGCGCCGTCGCGGTCGTCTCGTGGCCGGCCAGAATCATGGTCGCGACCTGGTCGCCGAGCTGGTCGTCGGTAAAGGCCACGCCCGTCTCCGGATCGCGCGCGTCGCCCATCAGGTCGAACAGGTCCCGCGCCGGCGCGCCCTCGTTCTTGCCGGCGGCGCGGCGCTCGGCCATCAGCTGGCCTACGAACGCTGTCCAGCGCTTGCGAAAACGGGCGCGGGCGAAGTCCTGCGGTGTCGGCCAGCCCAGCGGCAGCAGCAGATCGAGAAAGTGCGGGCGCGCCAGCCGCTCGCCATACTCCATCACGAAATCGCGCAAGGTTGCACCATGTCGGTCCATGCCGAACGAAAACATCGTGCGGCCGGCGATTTCGAGCGTCAGCCGCTGCATCGCCTCGCGCAGATCGACGGGCGCGTTGCTGGCAGCCCTGAGCTTGGCGATGGTCTCGTCGGTCGCCGCCAGCATGTAGGGTACGAGCGTCGACACCGCGCGCGGCGTGAACGCCGGCGCCAGCGTCCTGCGCTGGTGTTTCCACGCGCGTCCTTCCGCGATCAGCAGGCCTTCGCCGAGGATCGGACGCAACACGCGAAGACCGGCCGGCGTGCGGGTATAGTTTTCGTAATTGTCGACCAGCACATGCCGGATCGCATCCGGCGCGTTGAGGATGAAACTGCTGCGGCCAAGGAAGCGGCCCTGGACGATGTCTTCCTCATAGGCCCGCTGACCCCAGCTTCCGATCGGGCTGATGCGGATCGCCTTCATCCGGCCGAGCGCCGTCATGTCGTCCGGCGCGCGCGGCGGGCTCGGCGGCACCAGCCGCGTGCGCGCAACCGGCATGTCGTAGACTTCGGCGATGCTCATGGGTCGCTGTCCTCGTCGCCCGGATGAGCGCAGCGATATCCGGGATCGTGCCAGGTTCCGCATATCGCTGCGCTCATGCAGGCTACGAACGCATCTATGTTTCCGATCCGGGCGCCACAAAGGCGCCGCCGTCGAACCAGAGCTAATAAGTCAGTTCGGCAACCGCAATCCGGTTCTCCGACGCCGGCCAGGCCCGCGCCACGATCCGCTCCTGGTTGAACAAGCCTACCACGCCGCGTCCCGCATCTGCAGCCGGCAGTCGCAATGTCGTGACCGAGTCCGTCGGCACGCCGGGCTTCACGTCCGCCGGCTCCTTGCCGTCGATCAGCACCACGTCGCGCGGCAGGCCGAAATAGCCCCGCGGGCGCGACATCAGGACCACCGCGCCGGCACCGGCATCGGCCGGCCCGAGCGGGCGCGCGGCACGCAGATGCACGATCCCGGAGGAGCGCGGAAACGGCGAGCGATAGATATGCGTGGTGGGCGAACCCGCCGATGTCAGCACGATTTCCAGATGCCATGTCGGCTCGACCAGCGCCGGCCCCCAGCGGCCATCGGCGCCGGTTTGCGAGGAATGAATTGGTCCGCCGGTCCGTTCGCCGGTCTCGGCGGAGACGTGATAGATTTCCACCAGCGCGCCGGATACCGGACGGTTGGTGACGACTCCGCCCGGCGTTCCCGTCACGAGGCCGCTCAGCCTGACTTCAGCTTCCGGCACGATGTCGATGCGCGACGGTTCGCGGCCGGCGATGAATTTGTAGATCTCGCGAAACGCCAGTGGATGGAACGCGACCTCACGGTGGTCGAACGCCCCGAGGACGAGATTGGTCGCGCCCTTCAGCGCAGGCCCATCGAACGTCACGCCGGTCGGGGTGCCGGGCTTGCCGATGAAGCGGCCGTCGGGTTGCGCATATTTGTCGATGCCGTCGCTGCGTAGCGTGAGGAACGCCGTGCCCGGCGTCACTTCGCTCTCGCCTTCGTTCAGGCCGCGCAGGAATGGGCCGCGGCCATTGAACTCGCCGCCCGGACCATCGTCCCAATCGTAGATGCCATGGTTGGGAACGCCGCACAGCACTGCGTGGCTGATATCGGCGCCGCCGCCGTTCTTGATGTAGTTGCGGATCGAATAGCCGCCGCGCGAATTGCCGACCAGCGCGATCCGCGCCGCGCCGGTGCGGCGCTTCAATTCCCTGACCGCCTCGCCAAGCTCGCGGCGCTGGTCTTCGGTCGAGGAGCGGTTCGCCTGCTCCACCTTGTCATCGGTGCGCGCCAGCGGATCGGTGAAATTGATGGCGAGCATCCGCTCGCGCGGCACGCCGTTCGATTCCATTCGCCAAAGCGTCGTGATCCAGAGCGCCGCATGGTCGCCATTGCCGTGGACGAACAGAACCGGGGGAATGTCTCCCGCGGCCGGCGTGGACGGGGTCTGCGCGAGCGCCGGAAGCCGAAACTCCCGGCCAGCAACGGCAGCGCTCCGGCTCCCCTCAAGATCGTCCGCCGCGTCAGGTTCGTTTTGGCTTCACTCGTCATTTTCAGTACCTTAGCTGTGCTCCAGGTGCCTTCATAGCGGCCCGACGGCTGGACAGAACGAGGCTTTCGCAGGCATCTGTGAGGGGCCGCGGGAATCGCCGCCCAGC
>DATCXE010000811.1:0-2279 GCA_036565985.1 Bradyrhizobium sp. | reverse complement strand
GTGGCCGCACCAACATACAGGCGGCTCTTGTAGTTCTTGAAGTTAGTCACCACTCGCCCCAGTTCACCCAGTTCAATTGCTGACTAGGGAAATGGAGATGTGGCGACAACCACACCGAATTTAGAATCGATGTTAGAGTCTTTCCAATCTGGCTTCGTGCGCTATCATCGACGAAGAAGAGAAGAATGAAATCGGGCTGTATATGCCTGCATACTTCGATCCGTCATAACTCAAAGTTGCGCACGCGACGTCATTCTCTCGCGTCAACATGCCGCACGGAAGCTGCTACACGGATCTCACGGAGACCACGCATCGTCAGAACTGCAACTTGCATCCAGTCACGAATCCAATTGATCATCGTTCAGCTTCGGCTCGAAGGCCTGACACCCAGCACATGCTTATCGGAGATTGCGACGACGGCGTCTTGCAGTCGAGGGACGTTGAAGAGAACGATGTCCTCTGGCGTTACGCGGCTGACACCATCGCGCGTCAGGAAGCCCACGCGTTTCGCCATGATGTTGCGATCGACCTCGTCAGCGCTTTGCTCGTGATCAGCAATCTTTAGATTCTTTTTGAAGTTGCAACCTTGGCTTCATCAGTTGGTTCTGTGCGCTCCATCGGACTGCTGCCCATTGATGAGCCCTTGCTCGTCATGCATGTCGTCCGCAAGCTCGCAGCCAAGCCAAGGCGCGCGTGCCGAAGACCTGGGATGTGCCGTCGCATCACCGCAGGCCGTAAGCCCTCCTGCCACAGCGGCGGCCTGCGATTCGGAAGTCACAACGGACACTTCGTCGGGCAAAGCCCGATAGGCGGAACACCTCGGAGGGCAATGCTACGCCCAATGCTGCCCGGCAAAGCCGATGCAACGCTTGGGTCGGCGTTAACCGCCTGGAGAATCTCAATTTTCAGAAATGATGGTGCCCAGGAAAGGACTCGAACCTTCACGGCCGTTAAGCCACTGGCACCTGAAGCCAGCGCGTCTACCAATTCCACCACCTGGGCCTTGGGCCGGTTGATAAGGACCGGTCGCACGGTTGTCAAATAGCTTCGTCGCCGTCCAAATACGCTGTACAGCGGGGCCGCGTTGGCGTATCGCGAATCCGCTAAATACCATCGATATCTCTCGAATTTGACCGGCAGGAATCAGGCTATGGCATCCAACCAGGAAACGCTCGTCACGGTATTTGGCGGATCGGGTTTCTTGGGGCGGAACGTGGTCCGGGCGCTGGCCAAGCGCGGTTACCGCATCCGGGTGGGGGTTCGCCGGCCGGAACTGGCCGGGTACCTGCAGCCGCTCGGCCGGGTCGGGCAGATCCACGCCGTGCAGGCCAATGTGCGCTACCCGGCCTCGGTGGAAGCCGCGATGCGCGATTGCAGCGTCGCCATCAACCTGATCGGCATCCTGACCGAAGGCGGCGCGCAATCCTTTGACGCGGTGCAGGCCAGGGGGGCGGAAACAATCGCCAGGGCAGCCCACGCGGTCGGCGCGCGCATGGTGCATGTGTCCGCGATCGGCGCCGATGCGAATTCGCCTTCGGCCTACGGGCGGACCAAGGCCGCCGGCGAGCAGGCCGTGCTGGCCGCCGTGCCCTCGGCCACCATCATGCGGCCGTCGCTGCTGTTCGGCCCCGAGGACGAGTTCACCAATCGCTTCGCCGCGCTGGCGCGGATCTCGCCGTTCCTGCCGCTGATCGGCGGCGGCGTGACGCGGATGCAGCCGGCCTATGTCGGCGACGTCGCCACCGCAGTCGCCGATGCCGTCGACGGCAGGACGAAGCCGGGCGCGACCTACGAACTCGGCGGCCCGGAAGTGCTGACCATGCGCGAGATCATGGAGATCATCCTCAAGATCACCGAGCGCAAGCGCATGCTGGTTTCGCTGCCGTGGGGACTGGCGAAATTCCAGGCGATGTTCCTGCAATTTGCGCCGGGCGCGCTGAAGCTGACGCCGGACCAGGTGATGATGCTGCAATCCGACAACGTGGTTTCGGACGCCGCCGGGGCCGCAGGCCTGACGCTGGAGGGGCTCGGCATCGCGCCGGATTCGATGGAAGCGGTCGCCCCGCAATATCTCTGGCGCTTCCGCGCCGCCGGGCAATTCCAGCGCAATAACGCTTAGGAGCCTTCGTGCCCCGGCTCTGCGGAGCAGCGTACAGGACGCTGCACCGCGTCCGGGACAAGAAAGAAACTATTTCCCCAGCGCCAGCGCGATCAGGCCGACCGCGCCGAGGATGACGCGCCACCACGCAAAGAGCGTGAAGCCGTGGCGCGTGACGTAG
>DATCXE010000774.1:0-2550 GCA_036565985.1 Bradyrhizobium sp. | reverse complement strand
CAGAAGTCGCGGCGCGCTTCACGTTGGACGCCATGCCGGGCAAGCAGATGGCGGTCGACGCCGATCTCTCCGCCGGCCTCATCAACGAGGCCGAGGCCCGCGAACGTCGCAAGCAGCTTGAGGCCGAATCCAATTTCTTCGGCGCCATGGACGGCGCCTCGAAATTCGTCCGCGGCGACGCCATCGCGGGCCTTCTGATCGTGTTCATCAACATCATCGGCGGTATCATCATCGGCGTCGCCCAGCAGGGCATGAGCTTTGCCGACGCCGCCCGCACCTACACCGTGCTCACCGTCGGCGACGGCCTGGTCACGCAGGTGCCGGCGTTGATCGTCTCGACCGCGGCGGGCCTCCTCGTGTCGAAGGCCGGCATTACCGGTTCGGCCGACAAGGCGATGATGAAGCAGCTCTCCGGCTATCCGCAGGCGCTCGGCATGTCGGCCGGCGTGATGCTGGTGCTGGCGCTGTTGCCGGGCATTCCGATACTGCCCTTCCTCGCGCTCGGCGGCGGCGCCGCGGTGCTCGCCTGGAAGGCGCGGAACCGCAACGGCGCCGAAAGGGCGGCGGAAGCGGCCGCTGCCGCGGCGCCCGAACTCGCAGCCGCAGCCGCCCAGGCCACGGCGGAAGAGCCGATCGCCACCGCGCTCAAGATCGACGATCTCAAGATCGAACTCGGCTATGCGCTGCTGCCGCTGGTCAACGGGCCCGACGGGACTGACCGCCTGACCGAACAGATCAAGGCGCTGCGCCGCTCGCTCGCGATCGAAATGGGCTTTGTGATGCCCGCCGTGCGCATCCTCGACAACGTCCAGCTCGAGGCCAACACCTACATCATCAAGATCAAGGAAGTGGACGCCGGCACCGGCAAGATCTGGCCGAACCAGTTCATGGTCATGGACCCCGCCGGTAACCAGGTCAGCGTGCCCGGCATTCACACCGTCGAGCCGACGTTCGGCCTGCCTGCGACCTGGGTCGATGCCGCGCTGAAGGAAGAGGCGTCGCTGAAGGGCTACACGGTGGTCGACGCCGCCACCGTGCTGTCGACGCACCTCACCGAGCTGCTGAAGAGCAACATGAGCGACCTGTTGTCCTATGGCGAAGTGCAGAAGCTCCTGAAGGAGCTGCCGAAGGAACAGGGCGAACTGGTCAAGGACATCGTGCCGAGCCAGGTTACGGTATCGGGCATCCAGCGCGTGTTGCAGCTGCTGCTGGCCGAACGCATCTCGATCCGCGATCTCTCCACCATCCTCGAAGGCATCGCCGACGCGCTGGCGTTCTCGCGCAACCCAGCCACCATGGTCGAGCATGTCCGTGCGAGACTGGCGCGGCAGATCTGCGCCCAGAATACCTCCCACAACGGCTACCTGCCGCTGATCGCGCTGTCGGCGCGGTGGGAGCAGGCGTTCGCCGAATCGATCGTTGGCACCGGCGAGGAACGCAGCCTCGCCATGCAGCCCTCAAAACTGTCGGAGTTCATGACCGCGGTCCGCAACAGCTTTGAGCAGGCCGCGCGCGAAGGCGAGGCGCCGGTGATGGTGACATCGGCCGCGATCAGGCCGTTCGTGCACTCGCTCGTGGAACGCTTCCGGTCACAGACCACCGTGCTGTCGCAGGCCGAGATCCACCCGCGCGCAAGGCTGAAGACGGTCGGCAGCATCTAGGCTGGAGGCGAGCACGGGGCGCAAATCAGCTGATTTGCGCCGAAGCTTTTTCGCCACATGCAAATAGTTTGTAGAAACAGGCTAAATGGGCGGCGTTTTCCTAGCGATCGGGCCATCGATTATTAAACCGATGTAATATCTGAACAATTGTTTATCTGGACGTTCGGCGCGGTCTTTTCAATCGCGACCGTTCAAGTCTTTTCACCGCCTTGTGATCGCATCTTGGGAACGAAACGGCGGATTCCTACGTTTGGTACACGCGAGACGTTGAACCGGGCTGCAAGCGGCTTCGACAAATTTGCAGAACGGAAGGCGGCAGGAGACTTCCAATGAATCACTCGATCTACAGCGCAGATCGCACGACCCATCTCAAGATCGTGGTCGTGGCCCTCGTCGCCGGTATCCTGATCGCCGGGTTCAGCATCTCCGCGCACAACACCTCGGATGAAGGCTTCACACAGACCGCAAGCACACCGGTCATGAAGGCCGGCAAGCCGGTTACGGTCACCAGCTCAGGGAGCTCAGTCGTACGCTAACGGAATTCACGAATTCACGTGGTTCTTTACAGCCCCCCAAAGGCCGCGTGGATAATAAGACCCCAACTACCCCCAAGTTGACTGCTGAAAACGCCCGCTCCCCACGGGCGTTTTCTTTTTGTGGGGTCCGTTGCGGTGGCCACTGCCAAGACCACGGACCTCATCCTGAGGAGACCGCAAAGCAGTCGTCTCGAAGGATGGCCACGGCCTCATGGTTCGAGACGGCGCTGCGCGCCTCCTCACCATGAGGGGGTATGGGTCAGCGCGGCGCCGCGACGGCTGGCACTGTCTCGATCAGCTTGCCGGTAAAGACCGGCGCGGAGTGCGGCTTGCCGTCCGGCGAGCCGCCGGCC
>DATCXE010000771.1:0-4053 GCA_036565985.1 Bradyrhizobium sp. | reverse complement strand
GATATAGGCCTCGGCCATGTCTGTTCTCCCTTTTGATTGTTGTTGGCAGGGGTCTGAAGGATCGGCCGGATTTAAGGGACCTCACGGGATTTAGTCAATCAATCAATTAACTCTTGAGTGCAGCCACGGCATGCGCTTATGTGCGGCCCGGATTTCAGCATTGGGATTTCAGTTGAATACCAGCGTACCGACCAGGCTTGCGGGCGGCAAAAATTCGACCGCCGAGAAGTTGCTTGTCGCGGCCAGCGAACTGATGATCGAGCGCGCCTCGATCGAGGTGTCGCTGTCCGATATCGCGCAGAAATCCGGCGTCAACGCCGCCCTGGTGAAATACCATTTCGGCAACAAGGACGGGCTGTTGCTGTCGCTTCTGGAGCGCGACGCGGCGACCGAGGTGTCGCAGCTGGAATACCTGATCAGCCAGCCGATCTCGCCGACCGCGAAGCTGCGGCTGCATATCGGCGGCATCATCCGCGCTTACCACCAGTTCCCCTATATGAACCGGTTGATCCATTACCTGCTGCACGAAAGCAGCGCGGATGCCGCCGACGAGGTGTCAAAGTTCTTTGTCGCGCCGCTGCTGGAGTTCCATCGCCGGCTGCTCGCCGAGGGCGTCGAGGCCGGCGAGTTCCGCGACGTCGATCCGGTGCTGTTCTACACCAGCCTGATCGGCGCCTGCGATCACCTGTTCTTTGGCCGCCACGCGATGTCGCGTGCGACCGGTGTCGGCCCGGTCACCGACGATGTCTGCCGCGAATACATCAAGCATATGGAAGCGCTGATCTGTGGCGGCATGCTGAATGGAAGTAAGGGGCGAATAGCGGGTAGCGAATAGCGAATGGATCACAGCATTCCATTCGCTACTCCCTATTCGCCATTCGCCATCTAGAGAAGAAACGCCCAAGGAAAGGTAAATACGATGCAGTTGAAAGACGTTGCAGTTCTCATCACTGGTGGAGGCTCCGGCCTCGGTGCCGCCACCGCCCGCGCCATGGCTGCCAAGGGCGCGAAAATCGGCGTCATCGACCAGAACAAGGAAAACGCCGAAAAGGTCGCCGCCGAAGTGAAGGGCATTGCCCTCCATGCCGACGTCACCGACGAAGAGGCGATCAAGGCGGCGATCGCCAAGGCCGAGGCCGCGCACGGCATCGCGCGCGTCCTGATGAACTGCGCCGGCATCGGCGGATCGCAGCGCACCGTCGGCAAGGACGGCGTCTATCCGCTGGCGAAGTTCGTCCGCATCATCAACGTCAACCTGATCGGCACCTTCAACGTGCTGCGCCTGTTCGCCGAGCGTCTCGCCACCGCGCCGCCGGTAGGCGAAGAGCGCGGCGTTGCCATCAACACCGCCTCCGTCGCCGCCTATGAAGGCCAGATCGGCCAGATCGCCTATTCGGCCTCGAAGGGCGGTGTCGTCGGCCTCACGCTGCCGGCCGCGCGCGATCTCGCCAGCCTGAAGATCCGCGTCAACACCATCGCGCCCGGCCTGTTCCTGACGCCGCTGCTGATGGGCCTGAACGAAGAGGCCCGCAAGAGCCTTGGCGCCCAGGTGCCGCACCCGGCCCGCCTCGGCGACGCCTCGGAATACGGCGCGCTGGCGGTGCACATCGTCGAGAACCCGATGCTCAACGGCGAGACCATCCGCCTCGACGGCGCCATCCGCATGGCGCCGCGGTAGTCACAGCAAATATCCATCGTCGTCCCCGCGAAAGCGGGGACCCATACTCCGCGGCCGTTCTTGTTGCAGAAGGTCTCTGCCGCCATGCCTCATCGATACGACACGGCGTATGGGTCCCGGCTCGCGCTTCGCTTGGCCGGGACGACGATGGATGGGAGACCCGCGTGACTCAACCGCTATTGATCGCACATCATGACGGGGTCGATTGGGTCACGCTCAATCGCCCCGACAGCCTCAACGCGCTCGATCCCTCGCTGATCGACGCGCTGAACACCTATTTCGAAGGCCTGCAGCGCAACCGCTCGACCCGCGTGGTGGTGCTGAAGGGCGCCGGCGCGTCGTTCTGCGCCGGCCTCGACCTCAAGCACGCGATGAAGCGCCGCGCCGGGCAGCAGGAACCGCCCGGGGTGACGGAATCGTTGGACTCGCAACGCCGCATCGCCGACATCGTGATGCTGATGCGGCGCTGCCCGCAGCCGATCATCGCGCTGGTCCAGGGCGCCGCCGCCGGCGGCGGCTTTGCGCTGGCGCTCGCCGCCGATATCCGCATCGCCACCGGATCGGCGCGGATGAACTGCGCCTTCATCAAGCTCGGCCTTGGCGGCTGCGACATCGGCACCAGCTATTTCCTGCCGCGTCTGGTCGGCGTATCCGTCGCCTCCGAACTGATCCTGACCGGCCGCTTCATCGGCGCCGAACGCGCGCTCGCGGTCGGACTCGTTTCCGAGGTCGTCGAGGAGGGTGGGCTCGAGGCTGCCGCCGAACCTTATGTCGATGCGATGATGACCGCTTCGCCGGTGGGCCTAAGGCTATCGAAGGAATGCCTCAACATGAGCGTCGATGCCGGCTCGATCGAGGCCGTGATCGCGATGGAAGACCGCAATCAGATCCTGTGCAGCCGCTCGGAAGAATTCAGCGAAGGCATCAGGGCCTTTCTTGAAAAACGAAAGCCTGTCTATATCAAGCGCTAGAACCGAAGACGAAAGATCCGCAAAGGACTGAATTCCGGGAGACGCAATATGAGTGGGAATGCCGCCGAGGTGCTGACCAAACCCGGCTTTCGCAAGATCGAATGGCTGGAGCGCGACATCGCCGTCGACCGGCGGACCGATGGCGCGATCGTTCTGAAATCGCGGATTCCACTGCAGCATTACGAGAAGCATATTCCGGCATCGCTTTCCAAATGGGCGAAGCAGGCGCCCGAGCGCATCTGGCTGGCGCAGCGCGGCGGCGTCGACCGGCAGTGGCGTAAAGTGTCCTACGGCGAAGCCAAGCGCATCGTCGACGGGCTGACGCAGGGCCTGCTCGACCTCGGTCTCACTGAAGGCCGTCCCGTCGCAATCCTGTCAGGCAATTCGATCGAGCATGCGCTGATGACGCAGGCCGCGATGCAGGCGCGCCTTCCGGCGGCACCGGTGTCGCCGGCCTATTCGCTGATGAGCCAGGATCATCTCAAGCTCAAATATCTGTTCAGCCTGATCAAGCCTGCGGTCGTGATGGTGCAGGACGGGCCGACCTTCGAGAAGGCGTTGAAGGCGCTGGATCTTGCCGGCGTCACCGTCGTTCACGTGCTGCGGCCCTGCGACGGCATCAAGAGCGTCTCCTTTGCCGATCTCGCCGCCACCCCGGTGACGAACGCGGTCGAGCAATCGATTGCGAAGATCACGCCTGACACCGTCGGCAAGCTGCTGTTCACCTCGGGCTCGACCGGCATGCCGAAGGCCGTCATCAACACGCAGGAGATGATGTGCGCCAATGCGGCGATGATGATGCAGGTGCGCCCACGCGATCCGAACGGGCCGATCGCGACCGTGCTGGACTGGATGCCGTGGAATCACACCATGGGCGGCAACGCCGCGTTCAACCCGATCCTGGTCGATGGCGGCACGCTCTATATCGACGACGGCCGGCCGATGCCCGGCCAGCTCGAGGAGACGATCCGCAATCTGCGCGAGGTGTCGCCGACCTATTACGCCAACGTGCCGGCCGGTTACGCGGCGCTGGCGGCGGCGATGGAGAAGGACGACGCGCTGTGCCGCAGCTTCTTCAAGAACCTCTCCATCATGGCCTATGGCGGTGCGCGGCTGCCCGACGATCTCTACGACCGCATGCAGGCGCTGGCGGTGAAGACCACCGGCGAGCGCATCGTGTTCTATACCGGCTGGGGCTCGACCGAGACCGCACCGACCTCGACCGGCACCTATTGGGACACCGAGCGCGTCGGCCTGATCGGCTTGCCGTTCCCCGGCGTCGAACTGAAGCTGGTGCCCTGCGGCGCGAAATACGAGCTGCGGCTGCGCGGCGTCAACGTCACGCCGGGCTATTTCGGCCAGCCCGATCTCACCAGGGCGGCCTTTGACGAGGAAGGATTTTAT
>DATCXE010000757.1:0-12903 GCA_036565985.1 Bradyrhizobium sp. | reverse complement strand
CTGTCACCGTAGAGCGCGTCGATTCCTTGCAGGCTGAGTGCGTTAGTGGCCAAGATAGACCTCCCGGGTACGCGGGTCGGCCACCACTTCGGCGCGGTTGCCTTCGACGATTACCTCACCGAAGTGCAATAGCGTGATGCGTTCGGCGAATTCCAGCGCCACGTCCATGTTGTGCTCGATCATCACCATGGTCACGTCGCGCGGGATCTTCATCAGGAGTTGATGCACATCGCGCCGCTCGTCGATCGAGAGGCCGGCAAATGGCTCGTCGAGCAGAAGGACTTTCGGGTTTTGCGCCAGCGCCATGGCGATCTCGACGCGGCGGCGCTCGCCATAAGAGGTCTGCCCGAGCGGCCGCTCGGCAATGTGGCCGAGCCCGACCTGAGACAGTGCCTCGTGGGCGCGCTCGACGATGTGTGACTGACGCTTCATGTCGATCAGCGGGTTCCAGCGTAGCGGCGTCAGGCCGAGCAGCGCCAGCGACACGTTGTGGATGATCGTGTCATTGGGGAAGAGAGTGATGATTTGGTAGGTACGCGCCATGCCCAAATGGGGACGGCGCCGGCTGGGCACGCGGGTGATGTCCTTGCCGAACAGCCGGATGGAGCCGGAGTCGGGCGAGAGTTCGCCGGTGATCAGGTTGAACAGCGTGGTTTTCCCGGCGCCATTGGGGCCGATGATCAGCCGTCGCTCGCCGGGCGCGATGTCCAGGTTGACGCCGCGCGTCACATGCAGGCCACCGAAGGATTTGCGCAGGCCGCTGACCGTGAGAACGCTCATGACTTGGCCTCCGCATCTTTGCGGGGCCGGCGCACGCGCTGCCAGGCGAGGCGCCATAGCCGCGCGCTGCCGGGCACCAGGCCTTCCGGCATCAGGATGACGATAGCGACGAAAATGGCCCCCAGCAGGAAATTCCAGCGGGTCAAATATCCGCTGACCACGTTCTTGACGATGACGACAAGGGCCGCGCCGACGATGGGCCCGAACAAGGTGCTGGCGCCACCCGCAATCACCATCAGCACCACCTCGGCCGAGGCGGTGAGCGCCAGCGTCTGTGGGCTGATGAACTGATTGTAGTAGACGAACAGAACGCCTGCGATAGCGGTCAACAGGCCGGAAAGCATGGAGGCCCAGAAGCGGATGGCCCAGACGTGATAGCCGAGGGCATTCATGCGGCGCGGCTGGTCGCGGGTACCCTTGAGCGCGGCGCCGAGCGGGGAGCGCACGAATATCGCGACCGTCGCCATCGAGAGTCCGAAGACGATCAGGCACGTATAATAGAAGGCGCTAGCCGAGGTGAGGGCGATGCCGAAGGGTTCCGGCCGCCCGTGCACGCTGATGCCGTTGTCGCCGCCGGTCACGCTGATCCAGCGATAGGCAAGGCCCCAGACGATCTCGCCGAGCGCCAGCGTGATCATGATGTAGCCTATTCCGCTCGCCCGCAGCGACAGCACGGCGTAAAGCGCCGTCGATGCCATGGCGACGACCAGCGCAATCAGGATCGCGGCGGGATGACCGAAGCCGTGCTGCAGCAGATAGCCGGTGGCATAGGCAGCGATACCGAACAGCGCGGCATGGCCGAGTGAAACGAGTCCGCCATAACCCGCCAGGATATTCAGGCCGATGGCGAAGACCGCGTAGAAAAGAATCTGGCTGGCGACGTTGAGATAATAAACGCCGGGCATCCAGAACGGCAGCGTGACGAGCACGACAGCGGCGGCCAGCAAGGCGATGATGCGGGCGCTCATGGGACAAACCGGCCGAACAGGCCCTGCGGCTTCAGCAACAGCACCAGCAGCATGGGCAGGAAAAGGACGAAGTAGGCGAGTTCGGGCAGTAGCGCCTGTCCGAAATTATAGATGAATCCGATGATGATACTGCCGAAGAACGAGCCGAGCAGGCTGCCCGAGCCGCCGATGATGACCACCACCAGTGCCAGCGGCAGCATGTCCTGATCGAGTCCCGGATAGACCGAGAGGATTGGTCCGCCAATGATCCCCGCGAAGGCCGCAAGGCCGGCGCCGAGCGCAAATACGGTGGTGAAAAGCTGGGATACCCGAATGCCGACGACGCGCGCCATGTCGGGATCGTCCACGCCGGCGCGGATCATGGCGCCAATGCGCGTGCGATCGAGCAGTAACCAGAGTCCGATCGCCACGACGGCGGCAATGCCGATGATCGCAAGCCGATAGAGCGGGAATGCCAGCGGCCCGAGCCGGACGAAGCCGGCCAAGCTGTCCGGCGTCTGCACCGATAGCGGATCGCCGCCCCACACCATCAGGCAAAAGTCGGCGACCATGAAGGAAAGGCCGAGCGTGACGAGGACCTGCGCCGAGGGTTGCCCCGGAAGCTGCCGCAGCAGCAGCCGTTCCAACACGGCGCCAAATACGGCAACGAGAGCCGCCGCGAGCAGCGCAGCGATCCAAAAATTGAACACCAGGCCGAGCAGGCCGCCTACAAAAGTGGCGCCGAAATACGCCCCGAGCATGAACAGCGATCCATGCGTCAGGTTCGGAATCCGCATCAGGCCGAAAATCAGCGAAAAGCCGGATGACAGCAGAAACAGCAACCCGCCGAAGGTGATGCTGTTCACCGTTAGCACGAGATAGAAGCTCATCGCGACCTTGTTCTCATGGTTGCGCGGGATAGACCACGGGCGCCTTTTTGGGGCGCCCGTGGACGACCGAGACCGCCTACGGCTTCAACGGCGGATAGTCGCGCGAGTAGACAGGCTGCGACAAGAACTTCTTCGGATCGTAGGTCCAGAACTGGCTCACATCGGGGTAGGTCTTGATGACTGTGTTGACCAGCTTGCCGTTCTTGCGTTCGCAATTGCGGATGAACACGGTGCCGACCACGTTGCCGAACTGGTCGAAATGGAACGGTCCGCGCGGGCTGTCCTTGAGCGACACCTTGTGCAGCTCTTCGGCAAAGGCCTTTTTGCTGGCGGCCTTGCCGCCGCTCTTCTCCAGCGCCGCATTGACGCACATGCCGGCGATGTACATGCCAGCCGAATAGCCGCCGGGCAGCACCTTATAGTTTTTCTGCATGTCCGCGACGAAGCGCTTGTTGATTTCCGAGTCGAAGTCCGCCGAGTACCAGTGGGCCGACTTCACGCCGATGGCTTCATCGCCAAGGCTATGCAGCAGCGCATCGTCCATGGCGGTCCAGCCGGCGAGCAACGGTATTTTCGACTTCATGCCCATCGCCTGATAGGCCCGCATGAACTTCACCGGGTTGGAGCCCGCAAAGCCGTTCACGCAGCAATCGACGTCGTTGATTTGCGCGATATAGGGGGTGTAGTCCGGCGTCACCAACGGGGGCCACAGCTTTTTCACGACCTTGCCGCCATCGTCGTGGAATACGCGCTGGAAGCCGGCAATCTGCTCGTAGCCGAAGGCGAAGTCTTCCGAGATCGTAATGGCGCTCTTGTACTTCAGCTCCTTGGCGGCGTAGTCGCCCAGCGGATGCATGCATTGCGCCGATGTGGCGGAGGGGCGGACAACGAACGGATTGACATGCCGCTGCGTCACGTCTTCGGCCGCCGCGAGGCTAAGAAGGGGCGTTTCGTGCTGACGGACGTAATCCGTGATTGCCAGGAGTTCGAAGGCGGCGAGCGGGCCGACGATGGTATCGACCTTGTCGCGCTCGATCAGTTCTTGCGCCTTGGTTTTGGCGCCGGCCGGATTGCCGCCGGTATCGGCGGAGACGAATTCGACCTTGCGGCCGGCAAATTTGTAATTCTTTTCCTTCAGGTACGTGACGATGCCCTGTTCCATCTGAATGCCGCCCTGCGCGAGCGGGCCGGTTTTGACTGTCAGCAGGCCAAGCTTGAAGGGCGCTGCCTGCGCGATCGCGGGCGTCGGGAATTTGAACGTCGCCATTGCGGCGCCGGCGGCGGTACCGGCCATGAAGGTGCGGCGGCTAAGCTTACGAGACATTGCATTCCTCCGTTTACGCCCCCTACGGGGCTTTTAATTGTTGCATGGCCTGGATCGGCCATTTTTATCGAGCAGCGCGCTAATGGGCAGACGATAGGCACAAGGCGATGGGCGCGTGCCTCCCTTGGGGAGGGCTGCACGTGATAACCCATCATCGACTAAAGTATTCCATGATGTAAAGCCCGGCGCGTCGATGTGTTGTGTATGCCCGCATTGCGGTTCAGCATGCCTCGGGCGACGCCGGCTAAATGCCGAGATAGTTCGACTTGATCTCGTCATTAGCCCTGAGCTCGGCCGGCGTCGATGAATAGACCACCTGGCCCTTGCTCATGACATGCACATAATCGACCAGCTTGAGCGCAAGATGTGCGTTCTGCTCGACCAGCAGGATCGACATCCCTTCTTCCTTCAGCTTGCCGATTGCCTCCCAAACGCCCTGAATGATGATCGGCGCCAGCCCTTCCGAGGGTTCATCCATGATCAGGCAATCGGGATTGGTCATCAGCGCGCGGCCGATCGCCAGCATCTGCTGTTCGCCGCCCGACAATGTCTTAGCGCGCTGGCTGCGGCGCTCGTTGAGGCGCGGGAACAGCTTGTAAACGCGATCGAGATTCCAGCCGTGACGGTCGGGGTTGCGCTCGGCCACCAGCAGGTTTTCCTCCACGCCCAGCGTCGGGAAGACGCGGCGTCCCTGCGGCACCAGGCCCATGCCCCTGCGGACGGTCTCGAATGAAGACTCCTGGGTGACGTCGTGATCCTTGAACATCACCCTGCCGCGGCGTGGCGGATTGAAGCCGACGATCGAATTCACCAGCGTGGTCTTGCCGACGCCGTTGCGCCCGAGCAGGCCGAGGATCTGGCCCTGCTGTAGTTCAAGCGAAAGGCCCTGAAGCACGTAGGCATCGCCGTAATACGTGTGGATGTCCTGGACTTCGAGGATGGCCATGTTCAGTCTGTCCCGAGATAGATTTCCTGCACGCGCGCGCTGGAATGGATCTGCTGCGGCGTGCCGGTCTCCAGGATTTCACCGAAATGGAGCACCGAGATCTGATCGGCCACGTCGAACACCACGTCCATATCGTGCTCGATCAGCAGGATCGCGAGCTTGGGATCGAGCTTCATCAGGAAGCGCGCCATCTCGGTCGACTCACCGGAGGAAAGGCCGGCGGCCGGTTCATCGAGTAACAGGATTTTCGGATCGCTGGCGAGGCCGAGCACGATCTCGAGCTGGCGCTGTTCGCCGTGCGAGAGGTTGCGGACCTCGACGTTCTTGCGATCGAGGAAACCGGCCCGCTCCAGCAGGCCCTCGGCTTTCTCATAGACCGCGCGATACGACGACAGTATCCGCCACATCACGAATTTTGACGGCAGCAGGCCCTGGATCGCGAGCAATACGTTGTCGAGCACGGTCAATTTCGGAAACAGGCTGGTGACCTGAAAGGTGCGCGCCATGCCGAGTGCGGTACGCCGGTGGCTCGGCCATTTGGTGACGTCCTGACCGAACAGCAACACCTGTCCCGAGGTCACCGGATAGATGCCGGTGATCAGGTTGAATAGCGTCGTCTTGCCGGCGCCGTTTGGCCCGATGATGGCCTTTCGGTCGCCCGGCATGACGCGCAGCGTCACCTCGCGCGTGGCTTGCAGGCCGCCGAAGCTCTTGCACAATCGCTTGAGCTCAAGCGCCGGGATGGCGCCGTCCGTTTGGGTTTCGGTACTCACACGCAAATCCTCAAAGCCGATATGAGAGCGCCGGGGCCCGTCGCCGGACCCCGGCGTCTGCGTGTCTAGTTGCAGTACTTACAGGGCGGGAAGTCGCGGCTGTAGACCGGCTGCTTGAGGAACTTCTCCTTCCCGTAGGTCCAGAACTGGCTGACGTTCGGGTAGGTCTTGATGACCGTGTTCCAGAGCTCGGCCTTGTCGTAGCCGAACATCTTCTTCTTCTCGACCTTCTTGATGTAGATGTTCTGGATCGGGTTGCGGTCCTCGAAGCTGATCGGGCCCCGCACCGAATCGAGCTTCAACGCCGACATGGTTTCGATGAATTTCTCGGCGCCGGGATATTTCTCGCCAGACTTTTGCATCGCGAGATCGATGATCTCCGCCGTGGTGTAGTTGCTTTCCGAATAATACGACGGGACCTTGCCGTATTTCTTGCGGTAGGCCTTCACGAAGGCTTCGTTCTTCGGCGTTTCCAGTGCGGCGCTGTATTGCAGCGACGACACGTCGCCGACGACCTCGTCGCCCATGAACGGCAGTACGAACTCGTCGTAGCTGGTGCCACCGCCAATAATCGCTTTTTTATAGCCGGAGCGGCGAAGCTGCTTGGGAAATTGCAGCGACATTGGTCCGACCATCAGCGTGAAGATGGCATCGGCATCGTGCTTGATCGAGGGGATGTAGGGGCCGAAATCCTTGGTTCCGAGCGGCGGCCAGATCTTTTGGACGACCTTGCCGCCGCAATCCTCGAACGCCTTCTGGAATCCGCCGGCTTGCTCATAGCCGAAGGCGTAGTCCGCTGCGATGGTGACCACCTTCTTGTAGCCTTGGTCGCAAGCCCATTGGCCGATCGCGTGAGTCGGCTGTGAACTCGTCCAACTGGTGCGGAAAAAATACGGATACTTGCCGAGCTCGCGTTGGGTCAGGTCATCAGCGGCCGGGACGGAGGCGAGATACAGCGTTTTTTCGCTGGTGCTCACCGGCGCCAGCGCATAGCCGGTCGATGCCAGCAGGCCGCCGACGAATATCTGCACTTTGTCTTGGAGCGCCAGCTTCTTGGCCTTGGTGACCGCGGTATCCGGTTTTCCGGTGGAGTCCTCAACGATGAGTTTGACGTCCGCGCCGCCCAGCTTTCCCTTGTGCTCGTCCAGGTACATCTGGAAGCCGTTGACCATATCCTTGCCGATCTGAGCGAAGATGCCGGTCATCGGCGCGATAAAGCCGATACGTAATTCTTCCGCCTGGGCCGGTGCGCTCACGCTCAAGCCGAGCACAAGGCTGCCCCCCAGCAGCAACGGGCTTACCCTTCGTCGCAACGTGTTCATTGTCTCCTCCCTGGGTGTTCCTTCCCTTGCGCATCGGGAAGGCATTCATGCCAACCTCTCTGCGGTAGCCGGCTTTTTGCCGGTCTTGTCGGAATTGCCGTATGCTTGGCGAATGCGAGCCGGAATGCCCATCAATCCGGTCGGTAAATACAATATAGTCAACACGTAGACGCCACCCAGCACGTACTGCCACCACGGCACTACCGTGCTGAGATATTCACGCAACCCGAACACGATCGCCGAGCCGATGACGCCGCCGATCAGAGTGCCGGATCCGCCAAGCACAACCATCAGAAGAGCATCGACCGACGTGGTCAAGACCACGGTTTCGGGGCTGACCAGGCCGTTGGTGTGCGCCCACAGCACACCTGACAGGCCGCCGAAGGCGCCGGCAATGACGAAGGCGATGTATTTGTGCAGCCAGGTGTTGTAGCCGAGGATCTGCATGCGCAGCTCGCGCTCACGGATGCCGGCAAGGCTGCGGCCGAAGGGTGAGCGCACGAAGATATAGAGCAGCAGCAGGCTGACGACGAAGAAGCCGAACACCAGGAAGAAGAACGTCCGCTCATTGGTCAGGTCGAGGCCGAAACTCGGGCGCGCGGTGACGCTGATGCCGTTGTCGCCACCGGTCAGCGAATTCCAGCGGTAGGCGAGGCCCCACACGCATTGGCCGAGCGCCAGCGTGATCATCAGGAAATAGACGCCGGTGGCGCGAATGGCGAACAGGCCGAACACGGCCGCCAGCGCCGCGCCGACCAACATTCCCAGCGGCACGACCAGCCAGAAATCCCATCCGAGTCCGATATGAAAACGCGCCGCCAGGATCGCGGTGAAGTAGGCGCCGACGCCGAAATAGGCGGCCTGGCCGAGCGAGGGAAGACCGGTGTATCCGAGCAGGATGTCCACGCTCATCGCCAGGATCGCAAACACCAGCGCGCGCGTCGCCAGCAAAACGATGAAGGAGGTGGAATGCGGGATGATATAGGCGAGCGCCGCCAACGCCACGATCACCATCAGCACTTTGGTTTTCTGGCTCACCATCGTGCGGCTCACTCTCGTCCGAAAAGGCCGGTCGGTTTGATCGCCAGGATCAGAACCATCGGCGCATAGAGCGTAAAGTAAGAGATCTCCGGGATCAGCGCCTTGCCGAAGTTGTCAGCTAGGCCGACCGCCAGCGCGCCAATGGCGGCGCCGCCAAGGCTGCCCATGCCGCCAATGATGACGACTGCGAAGGCCAGTGGCAACATCTCGAAGTCGAGGCCAGGATAGACGCCAAGAAAGGCGCCACCGATCACGCCACCGAGTGCGGCCAGGAAGGCGCCGAGCGCGAAGATGAACATCGAAATGCGATTGGTATCGATGCCGACGCCGCGCGCCATCTGGGCGTCGTCGACGGTGGCACGCACCGCCGCGCCCATGCGCGTCTTTTCCATCACCAGCCACAGTACGATGCCGATAGCGATCGCCATGACGATCATGAACACGCGGTAGAGCGGGAAATAGATGCCTCCGATGACGATGCTGTTGTTGAAGGCTTGGCCCGGATCGATGTCCATGTTGTTGCCGCCCCAGATGTCGAGCGCGGCCTGCTGGAATAGGAATGCGAAGCCGACGGTGAGCAGAACCTGACGCAGCGGATCGAAACCGAGCGGGCGCAGGAACACACGTTCCATCACCAGGCCGATGATGGCGACGGCCAACGCCGCCACCGGCAGCGACAGGGCCCACGAACCGGTCGCTGCGATCACCGAGAGCGCAATGTAACCACCCCATAAAAAATAGGCGCCATGGGCAAGATTGACGATGCGCATGACGCCGAAGATCAAGGATAGGCCGCTGCCGACGAGGAACAGCAGCGCGCCGTAAGAAATGCCATTGAAGGCCTGAATGACCCAGAATTGCGTATTCATTCCCCCCTCAATCCTTCTTTTATTCCGAAGGTTTGTGGGAGCTTACCTTAGCTTCGACGGGATTGAACCCCCCAAATGGCCGCAGGGCATCTCGTGTCGGGGGGGCGCGATCTCAGGGGTTGCGCGCTACCGGCGTCCTTTTTTCCGCCCGGCCGCCTTCGATTTCGGCGGAATGACCGGCAGTAGAAGATAGGGCGCTCTGGCGCCGCTGAAGTGCAATGTGGTCGTGCCGCCGAAGATGGCGGGGGGACGGTCGGCCGGTTTGTTGTGCAGGAAGGGGCCGCAACCGGTCAGCTCGTTCTTGAAGTTCGACATCTTGCCACCGCTGGCACCGCCGTATTCGTAGTCCTTGCCGCGGATCGAAAGCCCGATGCGGTGGCCGGCCGGCACCGCGATCGAGGTCGGCCATATCTCGATGTCGAGCTCGACCGCTTGGCCCTTCTTCAAAGGCTGCTTTTCGTCGTGGGTGTGATAGGGCCGGTAGGGCGTCGAGAGCTTCTTGTCGAGCTTGCGGTGCGAGGCGCGCAGCCAGCCTTGTGCGATCGGCGTATGCGGATCGATGGCGCCCTGAAACGTGATCTCCTTAAGGTCGCCGGTAAACACGCGGAGCACGATGAAGAAGTCGGCGTCCACGGTCGAAGACGACGCGAATAGCTTAAGCGCGGACGGACCGGTGATCTCGGTGTCTTGAGTTAGCACCGGCGTCAGGAAGGTGACACCGTCGCCCATGGCCTCGAAAGAAAGCTTCGCGTTGCCCGATGGCTTTTTGGCCGATAGCGCCATGTCGGACGGATTGAGATAAAACTTCGTCCATTTGGTGCGCTTGATCGGCCATTCGTTCTCTTCACGTGCCACGAACTTCTCGCCCGGATGACGCACCTGCAGCAGCACCTTCGGTTGTTTGCTCCAGCCATCCTTCTTGCCGTGCAGGAAATAGTCGAAGAAGCGGAGCTGCTGTTCGCGGCCGTAATCGGTATAGAAGTGCGTCCAGTGCTCGATGCCGTGCGCCTCTAGCCATTTCTGCTTGGAGGCGGCGCGTACGAAGCCCTCGAAATTGCCGCGCGGATGCAGGCCTTGGCCGCCCCAGTTGGCGGCGGAAAACAGCGGCGTCTTGACCTTCTCCCATACCGGCGAGCGGTCGCGGTGATACTGGTCGTCCATCGGATGGGCGAGGATCTGGCCGCCGAAATCGGAGCGGTTTTTGGCGAGCTCTTCCTCCGATAGCGTATCCGGTCCGCACACCAACTCGCCATGCACGGGGCTGCGTCCGCCACGCTCGCCGAGGCCGTGCTGCACGACCTTGACCTGCATGTCGTACCAGTTCTCCCAGAAGGTCGAGAGAATGCCGCCGTGGTGCGTCATGTCGCGATACCAGTCGGCCGAGCCTTCCCAGATGCACATGGCGGCAAGATGCGGCGGTTGCAGTGAGGCGACGTGCCACTGGTTCATGCCGTAATAGGAAATACCGTTGAGGCCGACCTTGCCCGAGGACCAGGGCTGCACGCCGGCCCATTCGATGCAGTCGTAGTAGTCCTTGGTTTCGCGCGGCGAGAAATGATCGATCAGGCCGGGCGAGCAACCGGCGCCGCGTGAATCGACGCGTACGCAGGCATAGTCGTGCGGCACCCACTTCTCCGGGTCCACGACTTCCCAGTTCTGGTAGAGATTGCTCGAGCCGGCCGTAACGTCCGGGTGCTTGGTCGCCATGCGGTCCCAGGCGGTCGGATAGCCTTCCTGGAAGGAGAGATTCTTGGCGTAGGGGCCGTAAGTGAGGATGACCGGATAGTGGCCTTCTTTCACCGGACGAAAAACATCGGCGCGCAACACCAGGCCATCGTCCATCTCGATCGGCACATTCCAATCGATCCGCATTCCGTCGCGGACTTCCGATCGCTCCTGCAACGCGGCCATTCGCTCCTCCAACCAATTATTTTGTTGGGCGCGAGGCTACAAATATGTGTGGGCTTAAAGCAAGGCTATCGCCGGCGTCGCTTCACCTTCGCCTGCTTCTCCAGCACCGCGCAAACCGCGGCGGTATCCTGCGCGCCGAAGCCGCTCTTCTCCGCCTTCACGTAGACCGGCTTGGTGGCGTTAAACAGCGGCGTCGGCACTTTGATTTTGCGCGCATAGTCGCCGATCACCTGCATGTCCTTGTCCCACACTGAGATCTTCATGGTGGCGTCTTTGTAGTTGCCCTTCACCATCATCGGCGCGCGCAGCTCGAATACGCGCGAATTGCCGGCGCCAGACTGGATCAGGTCGAAGATGAGCTGCGGCGGCAGGCCGGCCTTCATGCCGAGCACCATGGCCTCGGCGCTGGCGACGTTGTGGATCGCCACCAGCAGGTTGGCGACGTATTTCATCTTGCTGCCGTTGCCGAATTCGCCGACGTCATAGACGTGGCGGCCGAAGGCCTCGAACATCGGCTTCAGCCGCTTGATGGCGCGGGAGTCGCCGCTGGCATAGAAGACGAGGTCGCGGTTGGCAGCCTGTGCGCCGGTGCCGCTCACCGGTGTGTCGAGGAACGTGTGGCCGGCCTTGGTGAGCACGCGCGCGGCCTTTTCTTTGTCTGAGATCTTGAAGGTGCTCATCTCCACGATCGTCTTCGGCTTCAACTTGGCTTTGGCGATTTCGTGCGCGGTATCCATCAACGCCTGCGGCTTCGGCAGGCTGGTCAGCACGGTCGGTGCGCGGTCGGCGACCTCGGCGGCGCTGCCGGCGATCTCGACCCCATGACGTTCGGCCGCGCGGCGCGCGCGCAGGCTGGGGTCGAAACCGATCACGCGCCAGCCGGCGGCGGCGAGGTTCTTTGCAAACGAGCCACCCATGATGCCCAGCCCGATGACGCCGACCGTGCCTTTGGACTTCTTCGCTGCCATTCGCTTTCTCCCGGTGAAATTTACCCGCGCGAAGCGCGGCACTTCGCCGGATTTCTTAGGCGTTCGCACCCGGACCTGTCGAGTAGGGAGTCTTTCCAGTGGCGGTTCGATCGCCTATCGTCGCCAGTAAAAGCATGCCGGAGGAAACATGAAAATTGGAGTAGCTGGTCTCGGCGCCATGGGCGCCGCCATCGCCGCACGGCTGATCGAACTCGGTCATCACGTCACGGTCTGGAATCGCACGCCGGAGAAGGCAAAGCCTTTGGTCGACGCCGGCGCCAAGGTGGCCGGCTCGCCGGCCGAAGTGGCCGCCGCCAGCGAGGCGGTCATCACCATCCTCACCGATGGCAGGGCTGTCGACGATGTCTACAACGGGCCGAACGGGTTGTTGTCGGGCGACGTGAAGGGCAAGTTGTTCATCGAGATGAGCACGGTGCCGCCGAAGGTGCCGACCGCGCTCGCGCCTGCGGTGCGCGGCAAGGGCGCCGCGCTGGTGGAATGCCCGGTCGGCGGCTCGACCGCGCCGGCAAGGCAAGGCAAGCTCTTAGGGCTGATGGGCGCGGAGCCCGCCGACGCCGAACGCGCAAAGCCGATCCTCGACCAGCTCTGCCGCAAGGTCGAGCACTGCGGCCCCGTCGGCACGGGCGCGGCCGTGAAGCTCGCAATCAATCTGCCGCTGATGGTGGCCTGGCAGGCCTATGGCGAGGCATTTGCCATTGCGCGCAGCGTCGGCTGGGAGCCCCGACGCCTGCTTGATCTATTTGTCGAGAGCAACGGCGCCAATAATGCGCTCAAGATGCGCGCCGACATGATGGTCGCCCTGTTCGAGGGCCGCGATCCGGGACCGACCACCTTCAGTATCGCCAACGCGGTGAAGGACCTGCGAACCATGGTGGAGACGGGCGAGGCGGAAGGCGCCGATATGCGCGCCACTAAAGCCGCGCTTTCCGGTTTCGAGGATGCGACCAAAGCCGGCTTTGGCGGCGGCGACGGCGCGCAGATGTCGGTCTATTGGGCGGAAAGGAAGAAGAAGTAGTCGTTGTCATGGCCGGGCATAGGCCGTCGAAGACGGGCGTAAACGCCCTTTCGTCCCGGCCTTCTCGCTTAGGAATGGGTGGGTTCAATGAAACTC
>DATCXE010000753.1:0-4630 GCA_036565985.1 Bradyrhizobium sp. | reverse complement strand
GCCGCCATGGCGCTCGCCGCCAAGGTCGCCGCCCAGCCGCCGCTATCGGTCGCCATGACGAAGCTCACGGTCAATCGCCTGGCGCACGCACTCGACGATCTCGCCAGCCACATGGACGTCGATCAGTTTGCCCTGGCCAGCATGAGCGAGGATCACAAGGAAGGCGTAGAGGCGTTCCTGGAGCGTCGGAAGCCGCGGTTCGAGGGGAGGTAGCTGCGGCGGCTACAGCTGTCAGATCAACCTTGCATTGACGCGCATCGCGGTCGCAACTATCATCAATTTCCGGATTAGTCCTTGCTCCAGCAGAGACCAAGGCACAGACATATTGCGCTCTACATTTTCTTCGATGTTGTGTTCTTCCTTGATATCGGGGAGGGAAAATTGGCGAAAAGTGCAAGCAAGTCGAAAGCCCGGAGCAAAGGGGCAAGCAAGGCCAAGCGCAAGAAAACGACTAAAAAGGTCTCCGCCAGAGCGAAGCCTTCGCCCGTCCACGAAGAAGATCACATCGACAGCTGCGGTTGCGACGTCGAATTCAGTGACAGCGAGGCCACGCCTGACGAAGCGCTGCCGCCGGCGCGAGGCGGCGTGGAAGGGCGACCGTAGAGCCAGAAGGCATCGACAAGCAAGACAACGGAGCACGCTCTGCGTGCTGCCACGAGGAGTATTTGCGTCCATACGAGGAGAGGGTGATGGCCTTTTCGTTGACCTGGTTACCTCAAGTCCTTTTAGGCGCCGGCCTCAAAGTAGCGGAACAGCCGGGATGGCGGACTCGCGGCCGCGGCGATGTCGGACCGACCAAAGGTGTCATCTGCCATCACACGGCTGGCGCAAAGGCGGGGAATATGCCGAGCCTGGGGGTTGTGACCAATGGAAGGTCGGATCTACCAGGCCCGCTGGCACAACTTTGTCTTGGACGCGACGGGACATATTTTGTCGTTGCGGCCGGCCGATGCAACCACGCGGGGGTCGGCAATTGGCAAGGCTTCACAGCCGGCAATACCAACTTTATCGGCATCGAAGCCGAGAATACGGGTTATCTTTCGGGGCCTAAAGCGGACCCCTGGCCAGCGGTGCAAATGGATGCCTATCGCCGAGGCGTTGCGGCAATCCTGAAGAAAATCCGGGCCAACGCCATCATGTGCTGTGGTCACAAGGAATACGCTTTACCAATCGGCCGCAAGGATGACCCGACCTTCGACATGAATGATTTTCGGTCTCAGGTCAGCGCGATCATGGCCGGGGTAGCTCCGGATCCTTCGATCATTCCCGCAACTGACTCGGCAAATCGCCCCACCTTGAGGCGCGGTGCGACCGGCGATCTCGTCAAGACCATCCAATCGAAAGTGGGCGTCCCGCCGAACGGCGCATTCGATGCTGTTACCGAGGCCGCAGTCAGACAGTTTCAGCGGGACCATGGCCTGGTCCCGGACGGCATCGTCGGCCCACGCACGTGGGCCACCATCGTTGCCTAGATTTCCGAGGGTATGGCGAGAGGCGGCTGGCGATGCCGGCGGCAAGTGATCCCCAGGTCCGCGTGGCGACATGCTGAAAGGCGGGAGCCCGTCTCCATACCTATAATTCGCATAAGGTATATTATGGAATATATTTATCTATAATTGGATCAGATATTTAGGCGAATCTTCTGCCAAGCCAAGCCAGCCATACGGCTCTCAGGCGCCCGTCAGGCGTTCGTTTGGCACGAGCAATCCTGCTCCGCCAAAGCCTGTGTTGCCGCCGCTTGCGGACGCTGTAATAAGCGCGCGAGTAGATTGCTGACGGCTCACGATGGGTCGTCTCAAGAACAACAACCCTCAAGGGAGAGAACCAAATGAGCTTTTCACGACGCACGCTTCTCAAGGCATCCGCTGCGTCAGCGGTTTTGGGCGGCATCGGCGCGCCGCTGGTGGCGCGAGCCCAGACCGCCGAATTTACCTACAAGTACGCCAATAATCTGCCGGACGGACATCCCATGAACGCCCGAGCCAAGGAGATGGCGGCGGCGATCAAGGCCGAGACCAATGGCCGGTTCGACCTGCAGATTTTCCCGAACAACCAGCTTGGTTCCGACACGGACATGCTGAGCCAGATCAGGTCCGGAGGCGTCGAATTCTTCACGCTTTCGGGGCTTATTCTGGCCACGCTGGTGCCGGCGGCCTCGATCAGCGGCATCGGCTTCGCATTCCCGGACTACGATACGGTCTGGAAGGCCATGGACGGGGGCCTGGGCGCCTATGTCCGCGGCGAGATCACCAAGGCCAACCTCGTGGTGATGGACAAGATCTGGGACAACGGCTTCCGCCAGACCACCTCGTCGACAAAGCCGATCAACGGGCCTGAGGACTTCAAGGGCTTCAAGATCCGCGTGCCGGTTTCGCCGCTCTGGACTTCCATGTTCAAGGCGTTCGATGCAGCCCCCGCCTCGATCAATTTCAGCGAGGTCTACTCCGCACTGCAGACCAGGATCGTCGAGGGCCAGGAAAATCCGCTGGCGATCATCTCGACGGCGAAGCTGTACGAGGTGCAGAAATACTGCTCGCTGACGAACCACATGTGGGACGGCTTCTGGTTCCTGGCCAACCGCCGCGCCTGGGAGAAGCTGCCCGAGGACGTGCGGACGATCGTTGCGAAGAACATCAATGCGGCCGGCATCAAGGAGCGCGAGGACGTGGCGAAGCTGAACGCCGGCCTGCAGCAGGAACTGGCCGGCAAGGGTCTGGCCTTCAACCAGCCCAACGTGACGCCGTTCCGCGACAAGCTCCGCTCCGCAGGTTTCTACGCGGAATGGAAAGGCAAATATGGCGACCAGGCCTGGGAGTTGCTCGAAAAATCCGTCGGCAAGCTGTCCTAAGCATCTGAACCGCCATGGCTCACGCCGGCATCACTGAAGTGATTGGTGAGGAGGAGGTGGCTCAGCCCCCTCCTCGCCGCCGTTCGCTGCTGGCGTCCATCGAGCACACGCTGGGAGTGCTGGTCGAGATCCCGGCGGCGCTATTGGTCGTCGCCGAGATCGTGATCCTGTTTGCCGGCGTGGTGGCGCGCTACGCGTTGCACCAGCCGTTGATCTGGTCGGACGAACTGGCCTCGATCCTGTTCCTCTGGCTCGCCATGCTTGGCGCCGCGGTCGCGTTCCATCGTGCCGAGCACATGCGGATGACCGCGGTGGTCGCCAACGCCCGGCCCGCCATGCGCGCCTATCTCGACCTGATCGCGACCTCGGCCGCGCTGGCGTTCCTCATTCTGATCGCCTGGCCTGCCTGGGAATACGCCTACGAGGAAAGCTATATCACGACGCCGGCGCTGCAGATCGCCAACGTCTGGCGCGCCGCGGCGCTGCCGGTCGGCATCGCCCTGATGGCGATGTTTGCGTTCCTGCGGCTGCTGCAGGCGCGAAAGCCGCGCATCGTGCTTGGTGCGATCCTGTCGGTCGTGCTGGTGATCGGGATATTCTGGCTGCTCAGGGGGACGCTGAAGCCGCTCGGCAATCTCAACCTGATCATCTTCTTTGTCGGCGTGGCCGGCTTCTGCGTGTTTGCCGGCGTGCCGATTGCGTTCGGGTTCGGGCTTGCGACCTACGGCTATCTGGCGCTGACCACGGGCACGCCGCTGATGGTGCTGGTCGGCCGCATGGACGAGGGCATGAGCCACCTCATCCTGCTGTCGGTGCCGCTGTTCGTGTTCCTCGGGCTCCTGATCGAGATGACCGGCATGGCGCGCGCCATGGTGGCCTTCCTGGCGAGCCTGCTGGGCCACGTCCGCGGCGGGCTGCATTACGTCCTGGTCGGCGCGATGTATCTGGTCTCGGGCATCTCGGGATCCAAGGCCGCCGACATGGCCGCCGTGGCGCCGGTGCTGTTTCCGGAAATGAAGGCGCGGGGCGCCAAGCCGGGCGATCTGGTCGCCCTCCTCTCGGCGACCGGCGCGCAAACCGAGACCATTCCGCCGAGCCTCGTGCTGATCACCATCGGCTCGGTCACCGGCGTATCGATCGCCGCGCTGTTCACCGGCGGATTGCTGCCGGGGTTTGTCCTTGCGATTACGCTGTCGGCGCTGGTGTGGTGGCGCTACCGGAACGAGGATCTGCGACACGTCACGCGCGCCAGCGGCGGCGAGATCGTCCGCGCCTTCGCCATCGCCCTGCCCGCCATCGCGCTGCCGTTCGTGATCCGTTACGCCGTGGTCGAGGGCATCGCGACCGCCACGGAAGTCTCCACCATCGGCATCGTCTATGCCTTCGTCGTCGGCTACTTGATCTACGGGCTCTTGATCTACCGCAATTTCGACTGGCGGCGGATCATGCCAATGCTGGTCGAGACCGCCTGCCTGTCGGGGGCGATCCTGCTGATCATCGGCTGCGCCACCGGCATGGCCTGGGGCCTCACGCAGTCGGGCTTTTCGCGGACGCTGGCGGCCGCCATGACCGGCCTGCCCGGCGGCTCGGCGACGTTCATCGCGGTGTCGATCGTGGCGTTCGTGATCCTGGGCAGCGTGCTCGAGGGTATTCCGGCGATCGTGCTGTTCGGGCCGCTGCTGTTTCCGATCGCCCGCGCCGTGGGCGTGCACGAGGTCCATTATGCGATGATCGTGATCCTCGCGATGGGCATCGGACTATTCGCGCCGCCCTTTGGAGTAG
>DATCXE010000747.1:0-10316 GCA_036565985.1 Bradyrhizobium sp. | reverse complement strand
GCCCGCTGGATCGGCCCGAACGAACGGACGTGGCGCACCGCACCCTCCAGCGAGCCGGTTCCGGCCGGTCCGATCTGCATGTCGTGGCGGCGGATGAACAGTTTCGACGCGCCGGAAGCCGCGCCGTCGGCAGCGATGTTGAGCGGCCGGCCACCGAGCCGCACCGAGCCGCCGCTGACTTCCACCGGCAACACGATGGACTCGCCGATGAAGCCGTGCACGAAGGCGGTCGCTGGATTGTCGTAGACGTCTCCCGGCGTCCCGATCTGCTCGATGCGGCCCTTGTCCATCACAACCACGCGGTTGGCGACTTCAAGCGCCTCTTCCTGGTCGTGGGTGACGAAGATCGAGGTGACGTGGATTTCCGAATGCAGCGAGCGCAGCCATTGCCGCAATTCCTTGCGCACCTTGGCGTCGAGCGCGCCAAACGGCTCGTCGAGCAGCAGGATGCGCGGCTCGATCGCGAGCGCGCGCGCCAATGCGATGCGCTGACGCTGGCCACCGGACAACTGGCTCGGATAGCGGTCCGCCAACCAGTCGAGTTGCACGAGATCGAGCAGTTCCTTGACGCGGGCGCGGATCGTGGCCTCGTCCTTGCGGATGGCACGCGGCTGCACCCGCAGGCCGAAGGCGACGTTCTCGAAGACCGTCATGTGCCGGAACAGCGCGTAGTGCTGGAACACGAAGCCGACATGGCGTTCGCTGGCGCCATGGCCGAGCGCATTTTCGCCATCGATCCGCACCTCTCCCGCATCGGGCCATTCGAGGCCTGCGATGATACGCAGCAGCGTGGTCTTGCCCGAACCCGACGGGCCGAGCAGCGCCAGCAATTCGCCCTTGCCGACCTTGAGATCGACATTGTCGAGCGCCGCGAAGGTGCCGAATTTCTTGACGATATTTTTGACTTCAATGGTCACTTGGGTTGTCCCTTGGAGGTTGCCCTTCGTCCAGTCGCCGTTCGAGAACGGTCTTCACGACCAGCGTGATCAAGGCAAGCATCGCCAGCAGCGAGGCAATCGCAAACGACGCCACGAACTGATACTCATTATAGAGGATCTCGACCAGCAGCGGCATGGTGTTGGTTTCGCCGCGGATATGGCCGGACACCACCGATACCGCGCCGAACTCGCCCATGGCGCGCGCGTTGCACAGCAGTACGCCATACAACAGGCCCCATTTGATATTGGGCAGAGTGACGCGGAAGAAGGTCTGCAGGCCTGACGCGCCGAGCGAGATCGCGGCTTCCTCCTCCTGCGTACCCTGCTCCTGCATCAATGGGATCAGCGAGCGGGCAACGAACGGGAATGTCACGAAAATGGTCGCCAGCGCAATGCCGGGCACGGCAAACAGGATGTGGATGTTGTGCGCCTGCAACCAGGCGCCCCAATAGCCCTGCGCGCCGAACAGCAGCACAAAGACGAGGCCGGAAATGACGGGGCTGACCGAGAACGGCAGGTCGATCAGCGTGATCAGGAACGTCTTGCCGGGGAATTCGAACTTTGCGATCGCCCAGGCCGCGATCACGCCGAACAGCAGATTGAGGCTGACGGAGATTGCCGCCACCAGCAAGGTCAGCTTGATCGCCGAAAGCGCCTCAGGCTCGGCGAGCGCCGAGAAATAGGCGCTGATGCCCTTGGAGAAGGCTTGTGCGAACACCACGACGAGCGGCAGCACGACAAACACAGTGAGGAAGGAGACCGCAAGCGCAATGATGATGAAGCGGACAGGCGCGGGCTCGCTTCGCAGATCCTTCGGAGAAGCAACCGTGGTGTAGCGGTCGCTCGCGCCGCGATCGGAGCCCTGGGGAATGGCGAGATCCGCCGTGGCCGTATAGCTCCGCACCGGCGTCGCTGACCTCACGAAGCTCGTCTGGATCGACATCGACCGGCCCTCAGTGCGCGGGATTGCGGGTTTGCGCCCAGCGTTGCAGGCGATTGACGGCGAAGATGATCAGGAACGAAGCGAGCAGCATGATGACGGCGATCGCGGTCGCGTCGGCGTAACGAAATTCGGAGAGCCGGATCACGATCAGGAGCGGCGCGATTTCCGACACGTTCGGCAGGTTGCCGGCAATGAAGATCACCGAGCCGTACTCGCCGACCGCGCGCGCGAACGCCAGCGCGAAGCCTGTCAACAGCGCCGGAATGAGGCTCGGCAGGATCACCCGGAACACCGTGTGCCAGCGGTTGGCGCCGAGGCTTGCGGCAGCCTCCTCGATTTCAGGATCGAGATCGATCAGCACGGGCTGAACCGTCCGCACCACGAACGGGATACCGATGAAGACCATGGCAACGAAAATTCCGATCGGCGTGAACGCGACCTTGATGCCGAGTTCGGCCAGCGGCGCGCCGAGCCAGCCCTTTTGCGCAAACAATTGCGTCAGCGCCACGCCTGCGACCGCGGTCGGCAGCGCAAAGGGAATGTCGACGATGGCATCGAACAACCGCCGGCCCGGAAAACGATACCGCACCAGCGCCCAGACGATGATCGTTCCCATCACAAGATTGACGCAAGCCGCCGCAAACGAAAGTCCAAACGAAATCCGCAACGCATTCAGCGTGCGGCGGCTGGTGAAAATCTCCCAGAACTGGGCGGGCGAGAGTTCGAGCGTCTTGAGAAAGAGACCGGCCAGCGGAATGAGAATGATAACGGAGAGCCATGTCAGGGTCAGACCCATGGTCAGACCGAACCCGGGCAAGCTGCTCCGCCGTGCGACCGCTGTGCTCACAAATCCCCCTGCTTCCGGTCCGGCGGCCTGTCCAGATCAGTTCTTGTAGATCTGGTCGAAGATGCCGCCTTCGCCGAAGTGGTCCTTCTGCGCCTTGGTCCAACCACCAAAAACGTCGTCGATGGTGAAAAGTTCGACCTTGGCGAACGATTTTTCGTATTCCCGTGCAATCTCCGCATCCCGCGGACGGTAGGAGTTGCGTGCGGCAATTTCCTGACCTTCCCTGGTATACCAATATTTCAGGTAGGCTTCGGCGACGGCGCGGGTGCCCTTCTTGTCGGCGACCTTGTCGACAATCGCCACCGGCGGCTCGGCGAGGATCGACAGCGGCGGCGCGACGATCTCGAACTTGTCCTTGCCGAATTCGCGCTGCGCCAGGAACGCCTCGTTCTCCCAAGCCAGCAGCACGTCGCCGACGCCGCGCTCGACGAAGGTCACCGTCGAGCCGCGCGCCCCGGTATCCAGCACCGGTACGTTCTTGAAGAGGTCGCCGACGAATTTCTTCGCCTTGTCGGCGGAGCCGAATTTCCTTTCCGCAAAGCCCCACGCCGCCAGGTAGTTCCAGCGGGCGCCGCCCGATGTCTTCGGGTTCGGCGTAATCACCTGCACGCCGGGCTTGATCAGATCGTCCCAATCCTTGATGGCCTTCGGATTGCCCTTGCGCACCAGGAACACGATGGTCGAGGTATAGGGCGAGGCATTGAGCGGCAGGCGCTTCTGCCAGTCCGTCGCCACCAGGCCCTTGGCGGCGATGGCGTCGATGTCATAGGCCAGCGCCAGCGTGACGATGTCCGCCTGCAGGCCGTCGATTACGCTCCGCGCCTGCGAGCCCGAGCCGCCGTGCGACTGCTTGATCTCGACGCTCTTGCCGGTTTCTTTCTGATAGGCCGCCACGAACGCCTTGTTGAAATCGCCATAGAGTTCGCGCGTCGGGTCGTAGGATACGTTGAGCAAGGTATAGTCGGCAGCGAATGCGGAACTCGCCCAGAGCAATCCCGCAACGAGAGGCAGAATGCGACGGATCATCGTTGATCTCCATTCAGCTCGATGAAGCATATCATCAAAGCACGAAGCGCATAAGTCACGATGAACGGGCGTTTAGTCAACGAAACCGCATTTCATTGTTTGCGGAACTGCGATTGCGTTGTCCTAGGAAGTCTTGGTCGTGTGGATACCGCATTCTCTCTTGGCCTGGCCGCGCCAGCGGCCGGCCCGCGCATCTTCGCCGGGCGCCGTTCGGCTCGAGCAAGGCATGCAGCCAACCGACAGATAGCCCGATGCGAGCAGCGGGTGCTGCGGCAATTTCGCCATCTTGTAGATCGCCTCGATCTCCTCGCGGGACACGTTGGCGAATGGATTGAACTTCAATTTCGCGCCGTCATCCTCGACAACAGGAATGTCAGTACGCGCCCCGCCCTGGAAGCGCTTGCGTCCGTTGATCCATGCGGAAAACGGCTTCAGTGCCCGCGCCAGCGGTTCCACCTTGCGGATACGGCAGCAGGCATCGGGATCGCTGAACCACAATTCGCGCTCCGGATCCTCGCGCGACAGCGTCTCTTCCAACGGCTTGATCGAGCGAACGTCGGTGAGACCAAGCGTCGCAGTCAGCGTATCGCGATAGGCGAGCGTCTCCTCGAACAGCCAGCCGGTGTCGAGGAAGACCACGGGAATCGCGGGATCGACGTCCGCCATCACCTTGAGCAGCGCCGCCGATTCCGTGCCGAATGAGGACACCAGCGCGAGATGTTCGCGGCCGACGGTCTTCAGCGCGGTCGCAATCACTTCCGCCGGCGACGCATCGCGCAACGCAAGATCGAGCGAATGTGCCTGCGAAACATTCGCCGCTTCCGGGCTCAGCACCTGCTGCGCGGTCGTGCTCACTGGCGGGCGCTCTCCGAGTGGCGCTGTTGCATCCGCCGATTGAACGCGGCGACGCGGCCGTCGCCGGTCGGCTGGTAGAACACCGAGTAGCGCTTCACGGTCTCGGCGAACGCCTCGGCGTCGGCGTCCTTCTTCACCTCGAAGGCGTCGAAGCCGGCGCGCAACATGAACACGAACTGGTCGCGCAGCACCTGGCCGGTGGCGCGCAGTTCGCCGTCATAGCCGTGGCGTTCGCGCAGCAGGCGCGCCTGGCTGTAGGCGCGGCCGTCGCGGAAACTGGGGAACACCAGCGCGACGGCGGCGAGACGATCGAGATATGGCACGAGATCGTCGAGATCGCGGCTGTTCGGCCAGATCACGCCGACCTTGCCGGCGCGCTTGAGCACGGCTTCCGGACCCTCGAGGAAACGTGCGGCCGCAATGAGGATCGCGCCATCATCAGGCAATTCGGCGCCGTCGAGGACGTGAACGAACGGATCGGTGGTGATTCTACCTTGCTTAACGAGTGGCATAGACGCGCTCCTTGAATGGCTCCACGCCCAGGCGCTTGACCGTATCGACGAACAGTTCCTCGGGACGGTCGCGCAGTGCGAGATAGGCTTCGACAATGTCTTCGACCACATCGGCAACTTCGGCATAGGGAACGGCCGGACCGATCAGCACACCCATCTGCGCGTTCTCGTCGGCGCGGCCGCCGATCGTGATCTGGTAAAATTCCTCGCCGTTCTTCTCGACGCCGAGAATGCCGATATGGCCGACATGGTGATGGCCGCAGGCGTTGATGCAGCCGGAGATGTTGACGTGCAGCCGTCCGATCATCTCGGCGGTATCGTGATTGGCGAAACGCTTGGTCAGTTCCTGCGCGATCGGGATCGAGCGCGCATTGGCCAGCGAACAGTAATCCAGCCCCGGGCAGGCGATGATGTCCGTGACCAGGTTGACGTTGGGCGTGGCAAGCCCGATGCGATCGAGCGCCTTCCACAGCTGCGGTAGGTCGCGCTTGGCGACATGCGGCAGCGCCAGGTTCTGCTCATGGCCGACCCGGATTTCGCCGAACGAATATCGGTCGGCGAGATCGGCGACCGCATCCATCTGGTCGGCGGTGGCATCGCCGGGCGGTCCGCCCACCGGCTTCAGCGACAGCGTCACGATCGAATAGCCCTGAACCTTGTGCGGGGCCACCGAGTTCTTGCGCCAGCGCTCGAACAGCGGATCATGCGCGGCCTGCTTCAGCTCGTCCGGCATGTGCGGCAGCTTTTCATAGGCCGGATAGGAGAAGCGCGACCGCACTTCCTCGATGACGGAATGATCGAGCGTCAGTCCGCCGCCGTCCATCTGCCGCCATTCCTCCTCGACCTCGCGCGCGAACTTCTCGATGCCGAGTTCATGGACCAGGATCTTGATCCGCGCCTTGTAGATGTTGTCGCGACGGCCGTACTGGTTGTAGACGCGCAGGATCGCCTCGACATAGCTCAGGATGTCGCGGCCATGCACGAACGGCTTGATGGTCTTGGCGATGAACGGCGTGCGGCCGAGGCCGCCGCCGACCAGCACCTCGAAACCGGTCTCGCCATCGGCGTTCCTGTGCAGGCGGAGGCCGATGTCGTGGATCTTGATCGCGGCGCGGTCGTGTTCGGACGCAGTGATCGCGATCTTGAACTTGCGCGGCAGGAACGAGAATTCCGGGTGCAGCGTGGTGTGCTGGCGCAGGATTTCCGACCAGATGCGCGGATCCTCGACCTCGCCCGGCGCGACGCCGGCCCACTGGTCCGAGGTCACGTTGCGCATGTTGTTGCCGGAAGTCTGCATCGCATGGATGCCGACCTCGGCGAGATCGGCGAGCGCATCGGGCAGTTCGGCGAGCTTGATCCAGTTGAACTGGATGTTCTGACGCGTGGTGAAATGGCCGTAGCCGCGGTCGTAGCGGCGCGCGACGCGGGCCAGCGCCCGCAGCTGCTTCGACGACAGCGTGCCATAGGGGATGGCGACGCGGAACATGTAGGCGTGCAGTTGCAGATAGACGCCGTTCTGCAGCCGCAGCATCTTGAATTCTTCCTCGGTGAGTTCGCCGGAGAGCCGGCGCTTCACCTGGTCGCGGAATTCCGAGACGCGCTCGTTGATGAGCGTCCGGTCGAGTTCGTCATATGCATACATGATGGATCAGCCTCAGGCCGGAAGAAGGTCGATGGTGACGCCCTTCGACCGGATGTGTTCGCGGAGATTGCCGGGCTTGATCGCCGCGCCTTTCACCTCGACCGGGGCGATGTAGGCCCCGACGGCGCCGACGTCATCGGCCACGCCTTCGGCGAGCAACGCACGCGCGTCATCCGATGTGCTGACGATCGCAGCGTCGGAAAGCGCGGTCGACCAATCCTGTCGCGCGGTCCGGTAGACCACGGCGCCATCCCAGGTACGGTTCGCGGTGACCACCGAAGGCCCGGTGATTCTGATTTTCTTCTGTTCGAGCGGAGATGTCATTCGGCAGCATCCAGCAGTTTGGAGAGCAATTGGTTGGGATTCGACTGGCGCCATGGCGCCGAATGCGCCACGACGTCGCCGATGATGAGGATGGCGGGGCCGCCATCGATTTTTTCGACCAGCGCCGGAAGATCTTCGAGCTTGCCGACCACGGCCTGCGCATCCGGCCGCGTCACGCGCGCGAAGATGCCGACGGGAGTCTTCGGTGACCGGCCCGCGGCCAGCAGGCCTGCGCGCACCGACGGCGCCGCCGTCATGCCCATATAGACCACGATGGTCATCTTCCTGTCCGTCAGCACCGACCAGTCGACGCTCTCGGCATCCCTGGCCTTGTGCGCGGTCAGGAAAGTGATGCGCAGCGCCTCGTGGCGATAGGTCAGCGGCGCCTCGAATTGGGCGGCGGCACCGAGGCCGGCGGTAATGCCCGGCACCACCGAATAGGCGACGCCTGCCGCGCGCAGCGCTTCGATTTCCTCGCCGCCGCGGCCGAAGATGAAGGGATCGCCGCCCTTCAGCCGCACGGCGCGCTGTCCCGCCTTCGCGGCATCGATCAGCAGTTTGTTGATCGCATCCTGGCCGATGCCGGGCTTGCCGACGCGTCGGCCGACCGGAATCCGCGAGGCATCGCGGCGAATACGATCGAGAATTTCCGGCGACACCAGCTCGTCGTAGAATACGACGTCGGCGTCCTGCAGCGCGCGCAGCGCCTTGATTGTGAGCAGATCCGGATCGCCCGGACCGGCGCCGACCAGCGCCACCCTGCCCTCGGCCTTGCCGTCTGCGAGCACGCCCGCAAATGCGCTCGGATCGGCAATCGCCTTCAGCGCGGTTTCAGCCTCGGCCTTGCGCCCGGCAAGCACCAGCGCACCGATCGGCCCATCGATCACACGTTCCCAGAAGCGCCGGCGCAACGAAAACTCCGGAATGCGCGCATGCATCGCCTTGCGGAAACTGCCGATGAAGCCGGCGAGATCGCCGATGCGCGCCGGGAGCACCGCCTCGATGCGCTCGCGGATGCGCCGCGCGACCACCGGCGAAGTGCCGCCGGTTCCGACGGCCACGACCACGTCGCCGCGATCCACGATCGCAGGAAAGATGAAAGTGGAATGCGCGAGATCGTCCATCACATTGACGGGCAGGCCCACCGCCTTCGCGCGTGCCGACATGGCAACGCCGATGTCACCGGCGCCGGCGCAGAGGACCGCGATCACGTCAGACAGATCGGCGGTGAGCGGATCACCCGAAGCCGGCTCGATCCGCGCGGCATCCGCAGGCGCGAGGCCGGCCAGATCATGATCGCCGTCGGTCGCGAACCAGCGCACCCGCGCGCCCGCTGAAACCAGCAAGCGCAATTTCGCACGCACGAGGTCGCCGGCGCCAACCAGCAGCACCTTCCCGCTTTGCAGATCCAGGAACACAGGCAGATAGCGCATCAGACACTCGCTTTCCCCAACTTGGGGGTTGACTGAAATTATTTTCTATTTATCTCTCGATCAAGGCCCAGAAAGAGAAAATTATTTCTTCTCTATTGCGGCGCAACTTTAGAATTTTTCAACTCCCCAGTCCAAGGCCCAGAGATGCATCTTCTCGACCATGAATCCCGCGGACACGGGTTGCGGCCCGCAGCCTTCCCCAAAGCATCATCCGTGCCGAAAATTCTGGCCGACGGCCTGCCTCCGCCCTCGATGGACCACCTCGACGAGCTCGAGGCGCAGAGCATCTACATTCTGCGGGAGGCGTTCGCGCGGTTGAAGAAGCTCGCGCTGCTGTGGTCGCTGGGGAAAGATTCCAATGTGATGATCTGGCTGGCGCGCAAGGCCTTCTTCGGCCGCGTGCCGTTTCCGGCGCTGCACGTCGACACCGGCAAGAAATTTCCGGAGATGTACGCGTTCCGCGATCGCTTCGGCAAGGAATGGGATCTCGATCTCAAGGTTGAGCCCTGCCCGCCGATCGACGCCGTCGATCCAACCTTGCCGCCGGCCGCGCGTTCCGCCGCGCGCAAGACCGAGGGACTGAAATGGGCGCTGACCAAATATGGCTTCGACGGCCTGATCGCCGGCATCCGCCGCGATGAGGAGGCCACCCGCGCCAAGGAGCGCGTGTTCTCGCCGCGCGGGCTCGAAGGCGGCTGGGACGTGCGCGATCAGCCACCGGAGTTCTGGGACCAGTTCAACGCCTCGCCTCCGACAGGCGCGCATCTGCGCATCCACCCGATCCTGCATTGGACCGAGGCCGACATCTGGGCCTACACCAAGCGCGAAAACATTCCGATCATCCCGTTGTATCTGTCGAAGGAAGGTAAGCGCTACCGCTCGCTCGGCGATGCCGACATCACCTTCCCGGTGGCGTCGACCGCTTCGAGCATCGACGAGATCCTGACCGAACTCGACGGCACCAAGGTGCCGGAGCGCGCCGGCCGCGCGCTCGATCACGAGACCGAAGACGCTTTCGAGCGGCTGCGTGTCGCCGGCTATCTCTGACGGACATTTGGTGTGAGCGCCCTGATGAACATGATCCTTCCCACGCCGATCGCGGCAACACCGAACGGCACCACGTCGATGCCAAATGGCACGACGCGACCGCAGGTGCGCATCGTCATCGTCGGCCATGTCGATCACGGCAAATCCACCTTGGTCGGCCGCCTGCTGCACGAGACCGGCAGCCTGCCCGAGGGCAAGCTGGAAATGCTGAAAGCCGTCAGCGCGCGGCGCGGCATGCCGTTCGAATGGTCGTTCCTGCTCGATGCGCTGCAGACCGAACGCGACCAGGGCATCACCATCGACACCACGCAAATTCGCTTCCGCACCCGCTCGCGCGACGTCGTGCTGATCGACGCGCCCGGCCACGCCGAATTCCTCCGCAACATGATCACAGGCGCCTCGCAGGCTGACGGTGCGGTGCTGATCATCGACGCGCTGGAGGGCGTGCGCGACCAGACCCGGCGGCACGGCTATCTGCTGCATCTGTTGGGCATCAGGCAGGTCGCGATCGTCGTCAACAAGATGGATCGCGTCGACTTCAGCGCGGCGCGTTTCAAGGAGATCAGCGACGAGATTTCGGCGCACCTGATCGGCCTCGGCGTGAAGCCGTCGGCGGTAATTCCGATTTCCGCCCGCGACGGCGACGGCGTGGCTGGACACACGTCGCGGATCGGCTGGTATCAGGGGCCGACCGTCGTCGAGGCGCTGGATGCGCTCGAACCGGCGCGGCCGCTGGAGCAACTGGCGCT